>JAAFHR010000331.1 GCA_013298455.1 Betaproteobacteria bacterium
CCGGGGTGTGAATAAAGTTTTTGATGT
Organism: Betaproteobacteria bacterium; assembly: GCA_013298455.1. Lineage (GTDB taxonomy): Bacteria > Pseudomonadota > Gammaproteobacteria > Burkholderiales > Casimicrobiaceae > Casimicrobium. Next base: position 28 of record JAAFHR010000331.1, read on the forward strand.
CAGGCGGCGGTGTGGGGCCGCTGAGGGCTACGAATTCGCCCGTGGCATCCAGCGCGGCATTGGCGTTGTTCACACTGAAGCGACGTGTCGGTGTGTCAAACAAAAAAAAGTCGTCAGCGTAGGCTGTGATGCTCCACCAGCGGCTCTCTGGGGGAGCGCCCGCGATTCGGTAGTTGCACTGGCTTTTGAGCGCGTTTCCGGCGCTGTCAACCGATGCAACGTAGTACATCGTTTCAGCGCGGCTCAGCGCGAGCAATCCACCCACCGCGATTCGAGCTCGCGTGTAGTCATCGGCGTCTTGATTGCCCGCCATGGTGCTCACTCGCCACACGCCCACAGCGTCACCGAACCGATCAACACGCTTCAAGCTCCATACCGCCGAGCCCACGCCCAGCGCCACGCCAATGAGCACCACGAGCGCAACACGCATCCAACCACGCCAGCGCCACGCCGAACGCCGCATCGTTTGGCTCACAGCCGCTTCATCCAATCAAAGCCCGGCAACTCATCTCCCAAATCCACACCGACTTCGGTCGCGACCAACTGATTGAGCTTAGCGTTGTGGCGTTGCAGCGCGCTCCGAACATCCGTGTTGCCAAGCGCACTCGGCTTGGCGAGATTATTGAGCTCCAGCGGGTCGGTGGCTAAATCGTAGAGCTCAAGTTCGTTGTGTTTGATGAGGGTCTCTACATCATTGGGGATGTGATGTGACGAGGGCTTAAAGTAGCGCGCAAACTTGTACTGCCCATCGTGAAAGCCGCGAAACAGTGTGACGTTGTCTCGGCTGGGCATCGGCCGCATGCCCGCTGCCATGGCGCGAAACGGCATCCAACGATCCGAGGTCACGCCGTTGACCACTAGCTCCTCAACGAAGCTGCTGTCGATATAGTGCGTGGTGTTGTAGTTAAACAAAATCCCACGACGGTCGCGCTCGGTCGTTGTGGTGGTGTTGCCCGCAGCCGCCGCCGCGCTCACCCCCGAAAGGTTTCCGTAATCGGCTTTGATGCGTTCATTCTTGAAACCGGCAAGCTCCAATGCCGTGGGAATCGTATCCACCGCAGAGCCCAAGCTGCTGGTACGAGTACCGCCCTTCATATCAGGATGCACGACGATCATCGGCACGCGTGTGTTTTCGTCGTACATGAACGGGCCCTTTTGCCGAAGTCCGTGTGCGCCCGCCATCTCGCCATGATCCGAGGTGAACATGATCACCGTACGATCCAGTTGCCCGCTCGATTGCAGCGCTTGTAAGACGGTAAGCAAATGCTGATCCGCATCTCGAATGCAGTTGAAGTAGTAGTTTTGATACGCTGACCAAGCCGCTTCGGTGTTGGCCACCTGACCAAACGCCATATTGCAAAACTCGCGGTAGTTGCGGTGTGCGTAGGGTTTGTCGGCCAACGAGTCGCCACGATTGGCAGGAAGCCCCATCGTCCAGCGCTCCCGATAGATCGCTGAATCTGGAGCGGCGGAGAGGGGTGCCAAGTAGTTGGGCTGGCGACGCGTGGCGATCTGCGCCGCCTCGGTCGCGAAATACATCACATCATGCGGATTGACGAAGTTGACCGCGAGCATCCATGGCTTGCCCTGCTCAGCCAAGCCTTTGCCTTTGTCGTGAAGCCATGCCGCAGATTGCGCGGCGATTTGCCCGTCGGTTCGAAAGCCTGTCCACGTAGAGCCGTGCGGATCGCCATCAAAATTGAAATCTGCGAACCCAAACGGCTCCAGCGCTTCAGTGGACGACGGATAGCGGCCATAGGTCAGCTCGTGATGACCCTGCACATCGCTCAGATGCCACTTGCCTTTGTAGGCCGTGTAATAACCGTTCGCACGAAAGTAGTGGCCCATGCTCGGGAGCAACGGGTTGATCTGCGGCTCGGGAAACACGCCCAGATTGACATTCATCCCCGTGCGCTGGGTGTGTTGCCCGAAGTAAATGTTTGAGCGCGACGGCGAACACGGCGTGGTGTTGACATGCCAGCGATCAAAGCGAACGCCGCGCTCGGCAAGCCACGCATGCCCCGGTAGCGGCAGCGCGCTGGGAAGCGCAGCCCGCTCCTGATCGGTCACGATCAAGAGCACATTGAGCCCGCGCTCGCCGTCTTTACGAACCGGAGGCGGCACCGCTGCGCGATGCGGCGACACCCGACCACTCGCGCGAGACCACCAAACCCCAGCCCCTAAGCCGGCACCAAATATCGCGCTAGCGCCAAGCGCTGCGCCAAAGAGCGTACGGCGGCGCATGGTGTTAACGACTGCAGCGCAACGACGCCCGAGCAGCGCCTTGCGCTCGACATTGAATGCTGAAATGAACCGATATCGCTAGCTTCATGCGTGCCCCCGTGCGTTGCGCTGACGCGCGACGCTTGGACACGTCGCCGCTGCAAGAGCATAGCGCGGAGAAGCTAACAGCGAGCTACAGCCTAAGGCAAGATCGTCTTAGTCGAGAGCTTTAGTTGGCGGGGACACAGAACCTAACGCCCTCGCCATCCCAACCACGAGCGACGAAATCGTTGTAGATGTCGGTTCGCACTGTGAAGCGATGATTGGGATCATCGGGGAAGCGGACGTTACCCCGAAACAGCCGATACACCGGCAGCAAGCCGGTTGCGCATCGGCCGCCCACACCCGGTACGACCGGAAGCGCGGCCCAAGAATCGGTGCCTTCGTCAAAGGGCAGACGCGGCGTGGGAGCGTTGCTGGGGTTTTGACTTCTAAGCGCTTTGCGCTCGTCGTCTAAGAGCGTGTAGAAATGGGAACCGCGTGATTCCTTTCGCGCGATCCGATCGAAAAAGAATCGCGTCAACGCCGCACGCGAGCCCGCTGGCGTCGCGTCGGCCTCGAACACAAAGAAACGTTCGCCAGTACGCTCGAATCCCGTTAGGCCTTCGAGCAGCTGTTGCTCGGTGGGGCGCGATGTGATGAAGTAATAGTCAAGCGGCACAAAGCGGTATTCGATCACTAGCTTATAACCCGGCGGAATAAAGACCCACTCGCCCGTTAAGCTCGTTGAAATCGTTGGCGCGAAGTTGCTGGCTACGATCAGCTCGCCGCTCCGAATGCCCGATTCACGGGCGTCGTACTTGACGATGATGTCGCAGTTTTGCCCGGCGCTCAGAGTCAGTGACGTTGAACAAGTACCGCCTGTGATGACAAAGTTTGCCGAGGTGACCCGAAGCTCAGTCAAAGTGATCGCAACATTGGTCGCGTTAGTGATCGTTACTGTGCGACTTGCGTTGGGCGCGCCACCCGCGACAAAGCCAAAGTCTACCGACGATACGGATGCGTTAAGGCTAGGTTGGGTGGCGTTTCCGGAGACCGAGATCGAGGTCGTTGTGCCGGTCGCGTTATGGCTGATAGTGATCGAGCCCGAGCGTGCACCCGCAGACTGCGGCGTGAAAGTGACATTAAACGTGCAGCTTCCCCCCGCTACAACACTTTGGCAGTTGGTCGAGGAAACCACGAATTCAGCGCCATTGGAGAGCACGCTACTAATCGCCAGGGTGGCGGTTCCGGAGTTGGAAACCGTCACTGCAATCGGTGCGCTCGATTGCCCGAGCCCCACCGTTGGAAAGCTGATCGACAGCGGCATCACGTCGATCGCTGGTGCACCACTCGCCGCCGTTGGGTTAGCAATGTAGGCAGCCAGATCAGTCAGCTCGGCCGCTGACAAACGGCCGCGCAGAAACGACATGCTACGCACGGAGCTGATGGCAAATCCAATCCCGCCGGGCGTGTCGCCATTTTGGATCTTGTTTTGACGATCCAACGGGTTTGGGCCGTGACAACCGCCAGAGGCGCAGTTCGGGTTGCCGGGCACGAGCACGGCGTTGTAGAGCGCTTTGCCCGCGTTTACGTCCTGAGCGAATACCTGCGCCGCACCAAGGGCAATGAATACAAAAAATATTGCCAAACACCGAGCTACAAACGCCTGCTTCATCATCTTACGACCACCCAAAATCAACTGCCCCCGCATACCCAACTGTAAGAGCAAGACACGTCGTGCCGCCCGACATTCGTCGCTGAGTTTAGCCCGGCTTCATGAATCCAACGTCCCAGTTCGCGCCGTGCACGTTTTGCAAGGTAGGGAACACGCCGGTGGGTCCCGTCAAACCAGCAATCGGAACACCGAACCATTTGGTGATGGTTGCCACCATCGCGTCACTGGCCATCGTGGGCAGCATTTCGCCGCGACCCAGCGAATGATTCAATTGGTTAGCAATTCGCATCGAGCCAGAATTCGGGGCTATGCCCACACGCGGCATCGCACCAGCGGTGCTGTCGACTTGCATGTAGGTTGTTGAGCCGGTCGGAACCGTCGACACATTGTGGTCTTGA
>JAAFHR010000332.1 GCA_013298455.1 Betaproteobacteria bacterium
CCGTTTTGATCGACCACAAAACCATGCGTCAAAAGCTCGTTATACGGCGCACGGCCGTTCATCATCGACGACGTTAGAAGCGACGAATGAAACCAGCCGCGATGCTGATCTGAGCCTTCGAGATACATATCCGCCGGGAACTTGCTCTGCGCCGCATGCGAGCCACGAAGCACCGTTTCATGAGTGGTTCCGGAGTCAAACCACACGTCGAGCGTGTCGGGGTTTTTGACGTAGTCCTTCGCGTCGTCTCCGAGCAATTCCGCCGCTTCCAGCGTTTGCCAGGCTTCGATCCCGCCCTGCTCTACGCGAAGCGCGACTTGCTCCAGAAGCTCGCTGGTTCGCGGATGCAGCGCACCGGTTTCTTTGTGAATGAAAAACGCCATCGGCACGCCCCACTGCCGCTGGCGTGAGAGCGTCCAATCCGGGCGATTGGCAATCATGGCGTAAAGCCGCGCTTTGCCCCACGCGGGGAAGAATTGCGTGGCCTCGACGGCGGCGAGCGCGGTTTGGCGGAGGGTGTTCTGCCCCCCTCTACCGCCTGCGGGAGAGGGGTTGGGAGTGAGGGTGTGGTGGCTGTCAGAACCAAGAGCTGAGCCCGCAGCACCACCCTCACCCCCGCCCTCTCCCGCCTGCAGGAGAGGGAGTTTCGGAACGACATCCATCCCCGCAAACCACTGATTGGTCGCGCGGTAGATGATCGGCGTGCGATGCCGCCAGCAATGCATGTAGCTGTGGTTGAACTTTTCGGCTTTGAGCAGCGTGCCCTTGGCTTTCATGTGTTCAACGATTTTTGGATTGGCGTCCCAGATGGAAAGTCCGCCAAATTCGGCGAGTGTCGAGGCGTACTTGCCGTCGCCCATCACTGGCGTCAAAACTTCCGTGTCTTTCACGCCGTTGGCACGAGAGATCAAAAAGTCGTCCACGCCGTAGGCGGGCGAGCAATGCACGATGCCGGTGCCCGTATCGAGCGTCACATATTCCGCCAAATAAATCGGCGACAGGCGATCATAGAACGGGTGTGCAAACGCAATGTGATTCAGCGCAGTGCCTTTGCACTCGGCAATGACCTTGCCCTGTAAACCCCACGATTCGAGGCACGCAGTCACGCGTTCTTTAGCAACGAGCAACATCGGACGCGCGGCATCATTGGTTTCAACGAGCGCGTAATCAAACTCGGGATGTGCGTTGAGCGCTTGATTGGCGGGCAAGGTCCACGGCGTCGTTGTCCAGATCACGAGGAAACCGGTCTCATGCGGCAACTTCGCCAAGCCAAAGGCTTTGGCCAATTTGTCATGTTCACGAAACGCGAAACCGACGTCAACGGCGATATCCACTTTGTCTTGATATTCAACCTCCGCCTCTGCAAGCGCAGAGCCACAATCGAAGCACCAATTCACCGGCTTCAAGCCACGAAACACGTAACCCGCATCGTAGATTTTGCGAAGCGCACGAATCTCGTTGGCCTCGGTTTTCGGGTTCATCGTGGTGTATGGGTTCTCCCATTCACCGAGCACACCAAGCCGCATGAAATCGGCTTTTTGCTTTTCGATTTGCACGGCGGCGTAAGCACGCGATTTCGCCTGAACATCCTTCGCGCTCAAGCCTTTGCCGTGCAACTTTTCGATTTGAATTTCGATCGGCATGCCGTGACAATCCCAACCGGGCACATAGGGCGCATCAAAGCCCGCCATCAGCTTCGATTTGACGACGATGTCTTTGAGAATTTTGTTGACGGCGTGGCCGATGTGAATGTCGCCGTTGGCGTAGGGCGGGCCATCATGGAGCAGCCATTTCGGACGACCCGCAGCTTTGGCGCGAATCGCGTGGTAGAGCTTTTTCTCTGTCCAATCAGCGACCCATTTCGGTTCGCGCTTGGCCAGATCGCCGCGCATCGGAAACGGCGTGTCGGTTAAGTTCAGTGTGGACTTGTTGTCCGTAGTTTTTTTGTCAGTAGTCATGGTGTGGACGAATTCAGAGTTCGAGTGTCACTCGAGATTCGTCATCCCCGCAAAGGCGGAAATCCATGGTGGCAGAGCGAGCATTTGCGAGATACGCGCCGAGATCGACTACAACCATGGGCCCCAGCCTACGCTGAGACGACGCCGGTAGAAAGGGCGCTACCCGCTAATTCGATAGTGCCGCGTTTGACGGGCGAGTGTTTTGCTCGCGCAGAGCGATAAGCGCGTTGACGAGCGAGAGGTTGCAGCGTTAGCCATAACGTTATTGTCGCTGATTTTGTGAAAACCCCGTCAACTGCGCCCTAGGCTGCCGCGACCACACGGTTCCGACCGGCGCGTTTGGCGCGATACATCGCAAAATCAGCCCGCTCGATGAGCTCTGCCATGTCGTAATCCGGTGCACACGCAACACCCACGCTCACCGTCACGGCAAGCGCAGGATGAATGTCGGCCCATGGAAATCGCATGATCGCTAGACGCAGCCGGTCGCAGCACGATAGGGCTGCATCAATGTCTAAATCTGGCAGGGCGAGGATGAATTCTTCGCCGCCTGTGCGCGCGATCAAATCGCTACCACGAAGCTGCTCCGCAAGCAGATTGGCGACCTGTATCAACACACGGTCTCCCACTGCGTGCCCCCAAGTGTCATTGATTTGCTTGAAGCGATCTAGATCCGCCATCGCGATTGAAAACGACTGGCGAGCCGCTGCGGCGCTCGCTAAGAGCGCGGGCAGCTTCATGTCAAGACCGCGACGGTTGGCGAGCCCAGTGAGCGCGTCTTCGGCCGCCAAACGCTCTAGGTCGGCAGCGCGAGCGGCCTGCTCCTGCACCACCTCATAGGCTTGCTTCAACACTTTTCGCTCGTTGTCGGCCGCCTCGACGCGGGTCAACATCAACGCCGAGCGAGCTCGTAGTTGCTCAGCCGCGCGAAGGCTCTCCATGCGTTGAAACGCCTCAAGCGCATTCAGTGCACGGGTTGCGTCGCCAGATTGTCGGTAACTTTTGTACAGTGCGAAGTGGAGCCGAAGGCGCATCGCCACCGTCGCGGGTGTTGCCTCATCGTCGGCGCGATCACGCAGAAATTGCTCCGCCGTTGCCGTCACGCCGCGAGCCACATCGAGCTCCGCCATCGAACACAGCACGCGCGATGCCAAGAGCTTGAAGCCGCCCTCTTCTGCGTGTCGGAGCGCGCGGTTGAGGAGCTGGGCTGCTTCGTCGAGCTCGCCCCGATGCACCAAGAGTTCGCCCATCATGCTGAATGAAAACGTGGTGAAAAATGCGTCGTGCAGGTGGGGTGATTTTTCCACCACTTCGCGAGCCAAGATCGTTGCGTCAGACAGGGCCCGAAGCGCCTCCGCGTTGGCCTCACTGCCCCGGAGCGTGTAATACATGCCGACCAACACCGAGGTCAAATTGTTCATCGCGATGATGAGCGGGTGACCAAATGGCTCGGGTAATGCGCGCGCCGCAGCGACTGCGTTTCGAAGCATCTGCTCGCCCTGCCACGGATCGCCCGAGCGACCCAGCGCACCGCCCAACACACTCAGTGCCAGCACGCGACTGGGCTCGTCGCCTACCTCCTCGGCGTAGAGTGACGCAGTGGTCGCGAATTTGATGCCCAAATCAAAGCGATCAATATCAACGGCGCACACCCCAATCCAGCGAAGCGTTTCAAGGTAAGGCGCACTCAGCGCTCGCTCAAGTAGAAGCGGCAGAATCGCCTCGCCGTGCGAAATTGCGCGCTGCGCAAACCCAGAGCGGTAGAGGAAAAAGCAAAGCGCATGACCCGCCACTGCTCGATCGAGCGAAGCGCCATGCTGGGTCAAATCAAACGCTCGTTGCGCGCACGCCAAACCATCGGCTACCTGCGCCGCTTCCCGCGCTTGGGAGAGCAGCGCCGCGATGGGCTCCGAAACGCCGGGCGGCGCGGGGGCAAAGGGGTGAGGCACGGGTTGGGCTAGAAGAAAGTCCGAAGGGGCGTTAGCGTCAAACCTGCTAGCTAGCGGTTGGACGAAACACGTTGCGAACGGCTGCGATATCGAGATGCATCTGACGCGTCATGTCCTCGAGCGACGCAAACTTTTCCTCGCCACGGACGCGCTGCACAAATTCCACCACGATGCGGCGGCCGTACAAATCGCCTTGGAAATCCAGCAAAAACACCTCGAGCAGCGGTTTGCCGTTTTCTTTGACGGTTGGCCGTACACCGACGTTGGCGGCTCCAAAAAGCGCGCCGCCATCCGCAACATCGACGCCGTAAACACGCACCGCAAAAATGCCCGACAGCGGAAGCGGCGACCAGAGCGGGATGTTTGTCGTGGGGAATCCGAGCGTTCGACCGAGCTTGTCGCCGTGCACCACGCGTCCGC
>JAAFHR010000336.1 GCA_013298455.1 Betaproteobacteria bacterium
GCCGGGAATGAAAAAAGGCGAAATTTTTCGTGGCCCGCCCTCTTTGAGCGCCATGCAGGTTTCTTGAATCAACGGCAAACCGCCAATGCCCGAGCCCACAGAAATACCGTAGCGCTCGGGATCGGTCGCGACGATTTCTTTGGTAATGCCCGCGTCCGCGAGCGCCTCTTTTGAGGCCGCGATGCCGTAGTGAATAAACGTGTCGTAACGGCGCGCTTCTTTGCCCGACATGAACTGCGCGGGGTCGAAGCCTTTGACTTCGCCCGCGATGTGTGTGCCAAATGCAGCGCAGTCGAAGCGAGTGATCATGCCGATGCCGGAGCGACAGTTGGAGATCGAATCCCAAGCAGCGGCAACACCCACGCCCACGGGGCTGACGATACCGAGGCCAGTGACGACGACGCGACGCTGACGTTTAGATGCAGTCATAAGCGCAGAGATGATGTGAGGGGAAAAATAAAAAGGCGGCTCAGAGCCGCCTTTTGTGTAGAACCCAAAGGCGGTGAGCCGGGCTTATTTCTTGTGCGAGGTGACGTAGTCAATCGCCAATTGCACGGTGGTAATTTTTTCGGCTTCCTCATCAGGAATTTCGGTGCCGAATTCCTCTTCGAGGGCCATCACCAATTCAACGGTGTCGAGCGAATCAGCGCCCAGATCGTCGACGAATGATGAGGCGTTTTTCACATCAGCTTCGGCAACACCAAGTTGATCGGCAACAATTTTTTTAACGCGGGCTTCGATGTCACTCATAGCAATCCCTGATGGACCTTCAAATTAATTGCGGAATATGCCGCACTACTTATGATTTTAGCAAAGGCAGGCGGGTCAACGTGTCACCGAACGGCAACATCGAAACCGCTCAAACGCCCGTATGGATCGCAAGTTGCGGCGTATTCGCCGAAAAACTGCGTAGTTGACGACCGATCAAGTGAAATACATCCCGCCGTTGACGTGAATCGTCGTCCCGGTGACGTAGCCCGCGCCCTCATCACAGAGAAATTTCACCGCATGAGCGATGTCGTCTGGCGTACCAAGACGGCCAGCTGGGATCATTTCAACGAGCTTGGTGCGTTGTGCTTCGGGCAAAGCCTGCGTCATGTCGGTATCAATAAAGCCAGGGGCGACCAAGTTCACCGTGATGTTTCTCGAGCCCAATTCAGCCGCCAACGATTTGGTCAAGCCAATCAAGCCCGCCTTCGCCGCAGCGTAGTTCACCTGACCGGCATTGCCCATCGAACCCACGACCGAACCGATATTCACAATGCGCCCAAACCGCGCTTTCATCATCGCGCGACTCACCGCGCGGCTCAGGCGAAACACGCTCTTGAGATTGGTGTCCATCACGGCGTCCCAATCGTCATCCTTCATACGCATCAAGAGCGTGTCGCGCGTGATCCCGGCGTTGTTGATGAGGATCGCCACCGCGCCCTCCTTCGCTTCGATGTCTTTGAGCGCCGCGTCAATCGCTGCGGCGTCGGTCACGTTCAAGACGATTCCGCGCCCGCCATGCGCCGCCAGCGCTGCCGTGATTTTCTCTGCGCCGTCTTGCGAAGTGGCTGTTCCGATGACTTTCGCGCCAGCTTCAGCAAGCGATTTGGCAATAGCAGCGCCGATACCACGGGTTGCGCCGGTAACTAGGGTGACTTTGTGTTGCATGTTCATTTCCAAAATTCTTTTGTCGTTCCCGCGACGCATGTCCTGAGCTTGTCGAAGGGGCGGGAATGACAGGTTAACTAACCCAAATCTTATCCAAGTCTTCAGCGTAAAAACGTATCGCGCGATCGTAGGCTCGGAGTCGCTCATCGTTCGCAGTGTCTGCGATCACGCTTAGCAACTGCGCCATCGCGTCCTTGGAACGCTCTAGGTTGTAGAGCGTCATTGCCCGAAAAACCTTGATCGCGTTGTCAGTGGGGAACTCAGCAACGCCACGGTCGAACGTTTCGATAGACAGCGAATATTGCCCCAATGTTCGGTAGGTGCTACCCAGTCCAAGCAACGCTCCCGCACGATCACGAGGATGGGTAAGCCCTACGAGCGCTTTGACGTAGAAAGCGACGGCTTCAGGCTCGCGTCCGACGGAATCAAGCAAGCAAGCCACCTTGTATTGCAGTGCGAAATCTTCGGTATCCGCGGCGGCCAACTGCAATGCCAAGCGCACGGCACTCTCTTCATTACCCGAGCGCTTGAGTTCAAGTACCTCGTCGAAACCCATCAGGCTGTTTTTAACGCTTCCAGCGCCGCATCAAACCCCGCCTTGTCCGAAAGCGAGTAACAAACCATCTCAGGTGCTATCCGTTTGATCATTCCTGCAAGCGCTTTTCCGGGGCCGCATTCGACGATGTGGGTTACGCCGTGGTTGTGCATTTTTTGGATGGTTTCGATCCAGCGGACGGGCTTGAAGAGCTGATCGGCGAGTACGGCGCGGATGGCGGCAGCGTCTCCGGCGACATCAACCGTGGCGTTGTGCAACACCGCGATTTGCGGGGCGGCGAAGGCTGTGGCGTTGAGCGAGGCGGCGAGCGCCTCGGCGGCTGGGCGCATGAGTTCGCAGTGGCTGGGTACGCTCATTGGGAGCATGAGCGCGCGTTTTGCCCCCGCTTCTTTCGCCAACACCATGGCCCGCTCAACGGCAGTTTTGTGACCGCCGATCACGATTTGGCCGGGGGCATTGAGGTTGCAGCAAGAAACAACTTCGCCATCACTCGCCTTTTCGCAAACGGCTGCGAGCGCATCGGGCTCGATGCCAAGGATGGCGGCCATTGCGCCGATGCCCGCAGGAACGGCGTTTTGCATGGCATTGGCACGGGCTTGGACGAGCCGCATCGCAGCATCAAACGGCAGCGCCCCAGCAGCGACCAGCGCAGCATATTCGCCCAAGCTGTGCCCGGCCACGAGTTGCGGTTTTGCGCCGCCTTGGGCAAGCCACGCGTTCCAAACCGCAACGTCTGCGGCGAGCATGGCGGGCTGCGTGTTGGTTGTGGCGTTGAGATCAGCGTCGGGGCCGTTTTGGATGAGCGCCGTGAGCGGACGACCGAGCGCAACGTCAGCTGCGGCAAGGGTTTCGTCAATGTTTGGCAGCCCAGCGTAGGCGGCCATCATGCCCACCGATTGCGAGCCTTGACCTGGAAAAACGAATGCTAGTTTCATATAAGCTTTTTCACGAATCGCCAATCAAATTATGGCGTTTATGCTATTTCGTTAATACTTCGAAATATTGTTAATATGCGCTACAGCCCTTATTTTTAGGGGGCCACAAGCGAAAAGTTTACTTGATTCTCGACATCATTCCGCATTGTGTACGAACCCTAGCGTTGTCATGTTGAGCGGAGCGAAACATCGGGTGACAACTGGGTCCAGCTCTCGGGATTGCGCTGGGTGCGTTGCTGATCCTTCGCTCTGCTCAGGATGACTAGTCATCATCTGAATCAAACTAGTACTGAGGAAAGGTTTTTCGCAACCGCAGTCGCGCGGTCAACGCCCCATCCACTTCTGAGCGAGCGGAAATGGGCGGGTGGACAGTGTATCGAGCATCGCGCCGATCTCATTGCCGTGCACGATCAGCCCTTCGTTTTCGCGTTTGAGCAAACCAGTCGCGACCGAGTGCTCGATCCACGCAATGAGGTGATCGTAGTACCCCGCCACGTTGAGCAAACCACACATCATGCGGTGGTAATCGAGCTGGCTCCAAGTGAGCGCTTCGAAGAGTTCATCCAAGGTGCCAAACCCACCGGGCATGGCGATCACCGCGTCTGACAGCGCGAGCATCATGGCTTTGCGGGAATGCATATCGGGCACGACGTGCAGCTCGGTGAGTTTGCTATGCGAGACTTCGAGCGCTTTCAGCGCTTCGGGAATCACGCCGATCACCTCGCCACCGGCGGCGAGCGCGGCGTCTGCGACGACGCCCATCAACCCGACGCCGCCGCCACCGTAGACGAGACCGATCTTGCGGCGGGCGAGCTCGGTGCCGACGTCTTTCGCTGCCTGCGCGAACGCTGGATTGTTCCCCACGTTAGCGCCGCAATAGACGACGACGCGACGGGGCGGTTTGGGTTCAGACATCAGTAATTGGCACTTTGCAAATGGCATTGAAGTCTAGAACATCCAAACCGGGCGCAAAAAAGCCCGCACGGAGCGGGCTTTAGTCGCTCCCCTCTCCCCCAGAGGGAGAGGGGCTGGGGGAGAGGGGGCAGGTCGCTAGAGTGACGACAGTGGCGCTCCGAATCCTGAGCCCCCTCTCCCCAACCCTCTCCCACGAGGGGA
>JAAFHR010000333.1 GCA_013298455.1 Betaproteobacteria bacterium
CTAGTTGACGTGGGGCAAACGGTCAAAGCGGGGCAGGTGCTTGCGGTGCTCGATTCGCAGGATGTGTTGCCCGCGATCAATGCACAAGCGGCGCAGGTTGATGTTGCAAAAACCGATCTGAAATTGCAGCAAAGTGAATTGAAGCGCCAGCAGGAATTACGTGACAAGGGCTTCGTTTCGGGCGCATCGCTTGAACGGCAAGCAGCTAGCGCTGAAGCCGCGCAAGCTCGCGTGGCAGCGGCGCAATCGCAGATGGCGAACGCGCAAAATGGATTGGCCTTTCAAACGCTTCGTGCGGATAAAGCGGGCGTGGTCGTGGCCATTGATGCCGACGCGGGTAGCGTGGTGGCAGCGGGGCAATCGGTTGTTCGCGTGGCGCAATTGGGCGAGCGTGAGATCGTTGTGAATGTGCCGGAGCGTGCGGTTGGGTTGATGAAAAGCGCCAAAGGATTTGCGGTAGCGATTGACGCGTTACCAGGCAAATTTTTCGAAGCGAAGCTTCGCGAATTGTCGCCCGCTGCCGATCCCGCGAGCCGTACTTATCCTGCGCGCTTCAGCCTATTGGGCGCGGATGACAGTGTGAAACTTGGCATGAGCGCCACGGTGCAGCTCGCACTCAGGGAGTCGCCAGCGATCATGGTGCCCCACAGTGCGCTCTACACCCGCGATGAAAAAACTCGCGTCTGGGTGGTGGATCGCAACACACTCGCAGCGAATGCCGTTGAGGTCAAGGTGGGTGAGAGCACTGCAGACAGCGTGGTCATCGCTTTGGGCTTGAAGACCGGGGATTTGGTGGTGACCGCGGGCGCGAATTTATTGCAGCCGGGGCAACGCGTGGCGCTGCCGGGTGTGAGCGCCGCACCAGCCGCTGCGGCACCGAGTGCACCTACGGCACCCGCCGCTCCCGCTAAAGCGGAAGCTAAACCATGAAGCCGTCGGGTTTCAACGTATCAGCCGCTGCGCTGAAACATCAGCAGCTCACGCTGTTTTTCATCATCGCCATTGCGATTGCTGGGATCTCGGCCTATTTTCAACTTGGCCAACGTGAAGACCCCAATTTCACGTTCCGCGCGATCACCGTTCGCACGCTTTGGCCTGGAGCGACCACGTCGCAAGTCGATCAACAAATCACAGATCGGATTGAAAAGAAACTGCAAGAGATGCCGTACTTCAAGCGCACGGTGAGCTATGCCAAGCCGGGCGAATCGCTCATCATCCTTGAACTCTTGGACACCGCACCGAAAAAAGAAGTGCAGGGGCTTTGGTACCAAGCGCGAAAGAAAGTCAGCGACATTAAACACACCTTGCCCCCCGAGGCTTTGGGGCCGTTTTTTAACGATGAATTCGGCGACGTGTTTGGCTCGATTTACGCGTTTACGGGGGATGGCTTCAATCTGTCCGAGCTTCGTGATCGTGTTGAGGCCGTGCGCCAAGAGTTGCTGCGTCTGCCTGATGTGTCAAAGATCGAACTCGTTGGCGTGCAAGACGACAAGATTTTCATCGAAATCGCCAACAACAAAATCGCGGCGCTCGGGATTGATGGCAGCGCGATTGCCGCGCAGCTGCAAGCGCAAAATGCTATCGTTCCGGCGGGTGTCGTGCAAACCGATCAAACGACCGTACCGCTTCGGGTATCGGGCAATTTTGATTCGGTCGCGGCCGTCCGCGATTTGCAATTGCTGGTCGGTGGAAAAACGATTCGTGTGGGTGACATTGCAACGGTGACTCGCGGCTACGTTGATCCACCGATCACCACGATGCGCTACGGTGGGCAACCCGCCATCGGCCTCGCGATCTCGATGAAGGGCGACGGCGATGTGATTGCGCTCGGAGACAACTTGCAGCGCGAGATGGCGCGGCTCAAAGCAGATATGCCCATCGGAGTGGAATTCCATCAAGTCAGCGATCAGCCGCGCATCGTCAAAGCTGCGGTCGGCACGTTTATGCGTTCGCTCTTTGAAGCGGTTGGCATCGTGCTCGTGGTGAGTTTCATTGCGCTCGGTTGGCGCGCTGGTGCGGTGGTGGCCTTGACGATCCCGCTCGTGCTGCTGGGCGTATTTTTCTTGATGAAAGTGTTTGGGATCGATTTGCACCGCATCTCAACGGGCGCGCTCATCATTGCGCTGGGTTTGCTCGTGGATGATGCGATGATCGCCGTCGAAATGATGGTGCGAAAAATCGAAGAGGGCCTCGATAAATTCGCGGCTGCGACGTTTGCGTACACCTCAACGGCATGGCCAATGCTTTCAGGCACCTTAGTGACGGCGGCCGGATTTCTACCGATTGCGATGGCGAAATCCGCGACCGGCGAATACACCTTTGATTTGTTTAGCGTGACCACCCTTGCGCTGATCGTGAGTTGGTTTGCTGCAATCATCGCAACGCCACTCTTCGGCTATTGGATTCTGAAAGGCCGCAAACCCGCGTTTGATGCAGACGGCAACGCGATCAGCAAAGCAAGCATTGGCGGCGCAGCGCATCACGAACACTTTGACGGCAAGTTTTATCAACGGCTTCGCAGCACCATTGATTGGTGTATCGAGCATCGTTGGAAAACGATCATCGTGACCACGCTCGGCTTAGTGCTCGGCGTCGTTGGGATGGGATTCACAGAGAAGCAATTTTTCCCAACGTCGGATCGCGCTGAGGTGATGGTGGAGCTATGGCTTCCCGAGGGCGCGAGTTTCAAAGCGACTGAGACACAGGTCGCGCGTTTGGAGAAAGCGCTGCTCGCGGACAAAGAAGTGAAGACCTTCGTCACAACGGTGGGCAACTCTCTTCCGCGCTTTTATTTGTCGTTGCAGCAAGAGCTGTTCCGTCCGAACTTTTCGCACACTTTGATTTTGACGGACAGCGTTGCGGAACGGGATCGAGTTGTCGCACGGCTTCGCAATTTGCTCGCGACTGACTTCCCCGGTGTTCGTGGTCGGGTGATTCGTCCGCAATTGGGGCCACCGATCGCGTATCCGATTCAGTTTCGAATCAGCGGCCCCGATGTGCAAACGCTCAAGTCCATTGGCGATCAAGTGGCCGTTGTGGTTCGGAAACACCCCGCAACGCTTGAGACGAGTACCGATTGGGGTGATCGTTCGCTCGCGATGCAAATCGAAGTGGATCAAGATCGCGCTCGAGCGCTCGGCGTTTCGTCCACGGCGATAGCCCGCACGTTGGGCGCGGCAGTGAGTGGTGGTGCGATTGGGCAATTCCGCGAGCGTGATCGGTTGATCGATGTGGTGCTTCGTGGCCCCGCCGCAGAGCGCATCGCCATCGGTCAAATCGGGGATTTACAAATCGCCACGACGAGCGGTCGCTACGTGCCGCTCTCGCAAGTGGCCAGCGTGAAGCCCGTGATGGAGGAGCCCATCATTCGTCGCTACTCGCGTCAGCCCACGCTCACCGTTCGCGCTGATCTGATTGACGGCGTGCAAGCGCCTGACATCGCTGCGCAAATCATTCCGCAGCTGGCAGACATTCAAAAAGCGCTGCCGCCGGGATACCGTGTTGAGGCCAGTGGCCCCTACGAGGACAATGCCAATGCACAAAAATCAATCGGTGCAGGCGCGCCGCTGATGCTCTTCGTTTGGTTGCTGTTGTTGATGTTGCAACTACAGAGTTTTTCGTTGGCGACGATGGTGCTCCTAACCGCGCCATTTGGCATCGTGGGCGTGGCGATTGGTTTGCTGGCGTTCAAGATGCCGTTTGGTTTTGTCGCGCTCTTGGGCGTCATCGCGTTGATGGGCATCATCATGCGAAACACCATCATCTTGATCGATCAAATCAAGCAACACATGGCTGCGGGTGAACACCCCTGGATTGCCGCCAGAGAGAGCGCCATTCAGCGGTTTAGGCCGATTGTGCTCACCGCCGCGGCAGCGGTGCTCGCGATGATTCCGTTGACGAGAAGCGTGCTCTGGGGGCCCATGGCGGTGGCGATTATGGCGGGTTTGATCGTGGCGACCGTGCTCACGATCCTCGCTGTGCCCGCGATTTATGCGGCTTGGTATCGGGTGAAGCGGCCGGTTTGATCGCCGTCTGGGTCAGGGCTCGCTCCCTCTCCCCTAGCCCCTCTCCCTCCGGGGGAGAGGGGAATATCAGCGTTACGCCGCGCCTACCGCCTCAATCACTCTCGTCAACCGCTCACGCTCACCCAGCGTCACCTTCGCGCCCGTCGCGTTAAACGCCCCGAGAAGCGTGCGGATCGCTTGAATCTTGGCATCGGGTGCCGTAGGCAATTGGCGGCGCTCCGAGAGCCATTTGAGCTGCTGTACGCGGCGAGCGGTGGCAATCTCTGCGGG
>JAAFHR010000343.1 GCA_013298455.1 Betaproteobacteria bacterium
TTTTGCCCTCGAATCGCTAGACCAAGACGAATTCGAAACCGCCACCGCACTCTGGGCACGCCGCTTCGGCGACGCGCCAAAAGACGAAAAAGAACGTCAGCGACACATCCGCTTCCTGTTAACGCGAGGTTTTGGGCTCGGAGACGCCTTCAAGATTGTCCCCAAAGCGATCGATCCACCGGCTGCAGCATTCGGACGCCGCTGGCGGGGCAAAACCGAACGCAGCGAAGACTGACACTGTCGAAGCAGCCAGGCGCACTCGCTTTGACCAATCAGCCGATTCGCGAGCCACGCAACGACCGAATCCTCAATCGGCAGTAATTTTCCGCGTCTCGATAATTTGTTTCCAACGCGCATTTTCCTGCGCTTGAAACGCGGTGAACTGCTCAGGCGAGCTGGCAACAATCTCGAAACCCACCTCCAAAAATCGTGCCTTGATTTGCGGATCGGCGAGCGCCCCCATCAGCGCGCCGTGCAGCTTCGATTTCACCTCAGCACTGAGGCCGCGTGGCGCGGCGACACCTTGCCACGAATTCACCACCACGTCGCGAATGCCCGATTCGGAGAGCGTCGGTACGTTGGGCAGCAGCGGTGATCGAGCATTGCTGGTCATCGCTAGCGCCCGAAGTTTGCCGCTCCGGATATGCGTAATGACCGAATTGATATTCATGAAACCGGCGTCCACCTGCGCGCCTAGCAAATCGGTCACCGCTGGGCCGCCGCCTTTGTAGGGCACGTGCACGCCAGACGTTCCGCTTTGCAGCCAAAAAAGCTCAGCGCTTAAATGATCCGACGAGCCATTACCCGACGACGCAAATGTCACCTTATCCGGCACGGCTTTGAGCGCAGCCATGAGCTCATACATCGATTTGTGCTTTGAGGCCTCAGGCACCACCAAAACGTTGGGCGCTTGAACCGCCACAGTCAAATAATCAAAGTCTTTCGTCGCGTCGTACGCCAAGTTTTTCAAGAGATGCGGCGCGATCACCAATGGGCCGAGCGAGGTGACAAACACAGTGTAACCATCAGCGGGCGCCCGCTTCACAAAGCTCGCGCCAATGGTACCGGTCGCGCCCGCTCTGTTATCGATCACCACATTCTGCTTCAAACTCTCCTGCAGTTTCGGCGCGATCGCTCGCGCCAACTGATCCGTCGAACCCCCCGGCGGAAAGGGCACCACCAACGTAATCGGCTTTTCCGGCCACGCGAGCGCAACGGTTGCACACAACATCAGCATTGTGGCGGCCACAAACCTCACTAAGCAAGAGACTGATGAACCGAATCGCATAAAGCGCTCCTAATTTTCATAGCTCGTAGGGCGGAACGCTCGCGGTTCCGCCGAACGCGTTTGCTCTTCCGAGCTAATCTCAAAACGCTAAAACCCGGTAGCGTGGCCAACGGATTTGACCATAGGAAGGGTGCTGGATGCGTTGCTGATCCTTCGCGCTGCCTAGGATGACGGCTCTTTCACCGTGGTTTTGTCGGTAAACAGGAAAACCAACCCAACGCTCAATAAAGCTCCCACACACGAAGCCCATCAACACCAAAAACACCGCACACCCCAACGCCGCCCATGTCACCCCGCCCGATCCCCCCCCCGCCGACACTTCGCGAAACCGTGGTTTCGCGGTAAACGTCACAACGCCCGAGCAGGTGCTTTGGGTGTTGGCGGTGCAGCGTTGGATGTGGAGGGTATGGTCGATGGCGTAATCGTCGTCGCCTTCGGGCTGTGGGAGCGGTTCCACCGCGATTGCCTCGAACCCGAATTGCTTTGACGAAACGCACTTGGGATGCGGTGCGCCTATCGCGGTGGAACCGCTCCTACACTCATTCGGTGTGGCCCGGGAAGCGCAGCGCGCCCGGGGATTTGTTCATCGAGCCGCGGTGGAAGAGTGTGCTTAGCGGGAACGCGCAAATCGGGGCGCGCTTTGGCTTCCGTGGGCTACGGGTTTGGCACATCGGTCGTTATCGCATGAAGTGACAGTGATTCGCGGCAAGCCGCTCCTACAAGGAGCGTTGGTGGGTTTGGCGGTCGCGGTGGAACCGCTCCTACAACTCGCCCACGCGCTCGATACGCTTCGCCCGCACTTCATCGCGCCGCGCCGCAGCTTCAGCGCACCGACCTTCGCAAAGTCTGCGCCAAGCAATTTTGGCGCTAAGCTTCATAGGTCGATTCGAGCGCAACGCGCGCTGCTGACACCTCAGCGCGTTGCGAACCTACTAGGAGACCCGCACCGCCATGTCCGCCTCACAATTCCCGCCGCTCACCGCTAAGCCCTCTGACAAGCGCTGCACCAATTGCAGCTCGATCATGTCGCTCTACACGCTGCCGGGGCATTACGGGCAAAACGTCGATATTGACGTTTGTATGCATTGCAACGCGATTTGGTTTGATCAGTGGGAGAGCTCGCAGCTCTCGCCGGATGGCGTTGTCGCGCTGTTTCAGCTCATCAATGAGCGCGGCGGCGCGGCGAGCAGCGCGAACTCCAAATTCGGCGAGGGGCTGCGCTGTGTGACCTGTGGTGACGGCATGAAGCTCACCAATGATCGCGTGAAAAACACGCGGTTCACCTATCAGGCCTGTCGCAAGGGCCACGGTCGGCTCACCACGTTCTACAACTTCCTTTCAGAAAAACAATTCATCCGCGAGCTCACGCAAGCCGAGCGCAGCAAGCTCGCGGCCAGCGTGAAGCAAATCAAATGCTCGAGCTGTGCTGCGCCGGTTGACATCGGAAAAACCGATGCCTGCGGCTACTGCCGCGCGCCGGTGTCGGTGTTTGATCGAGACGCCGCCAAAAAAGCGATTGATCACTACTTGCAAGAGCGGCAAAAACAGTTGCCCTCACGCCCCGGCAATGACTATGGGCGCAGCCAGCCCAACGCCCAAAGCGGCGGCTGGGACACGTGGGACACCCTCTACACGGCCAATCTTGCTACCGATTTGCTGTGGGCGCTCGGTCGAGCCGCCACGCGTGGCTTGGGCGGTGTGGGACGCGCTGTGCCCGCCGGAGCTGCCGCTGGCGTGGGGGCGGCTACGGTGTTGGCGGATTCTTCAAATCTTGCCACCGGCGTCACTGACGCGAGCGGTGGGCTGCTGGATTCACTCGGGAACGCTGGTTTCGGCACGGCGGGTCTCGCAAACACGGGCGTCGCATCGATGCCTTCGGCAACCGAGGCGCTATTTGGGAGCTCGTTGGGCACGAACAGTGTCTTGGGCGCGTCGAGCGATGGGCTCGCAGCCCTGCCCTCCGCCACCGAAGCGCTGTTCGGCGGCACCGACACTTTCGCTTCGCTGAGCTCCGAGCTCGGAGGTAGCGCGTTGGACACCGTAAGCGGTGTGGCATCAGATGTCGCCGGTTCGGCTGCGGATTTGGTGAGCGACGGCGCGTTGGACGTCGCATCCAGCGCGGGCGGCGGCGTGGTTGATTTGGTCAGCGATGGCATCGGCAGTTTGCTTGGAAGTCTGTTCGACTGAGCGGCCGCTACGAGACTACCCAAGACGCTTACCAAACGCCCACTCTCGTCATTCCCGTGACGCAAGTCTTGATCTGCTCGAAGGGGCAGGAGTGACAAGCTGGCGAGCAATACGTCTCACTGAAACAGGACGAGCTCAATGTCCGTTCGGGCCGAGCGCGTCGAAGCCTTGGTGGCATGCCGCAAGCCCTTCGACAAGCTCAGGGCGAACGGCTCTCCAGTGAGCCCTGTTGAGGCTAGACGAATTGGCGATGATTTGACCGCGGCGCACAACGCCTAACCATCACGTCCGATTGCGGCGGATCACGACGGCGACGCCGTGAGATGATCGTTGCATGCCTCAAACCACGCAAACGCCAGACGCTTCCTCGCCCCCGCCACAGCCTTCCGTCAACCGATTCGCTACCGGCTATGGCCTAGCAATGGCCGTCGAACAACTCCTCAACGCTGCCGTGCCGCTGTTGGCCGTGCAGTGGCTCGGTGCGAGTGCCGCGCAGGTGGGTTTACTGGTTGCGGTGCAATCGATTCCGTACTTTTTGTTTGCATTGCCGTTGGGCGCACGGGTGGATCGAGCCTCGCCGATCGGTCTCGTGCGGCGTGCAGAAATGCTCCGAGCGCTGGCGCTCATGGTGATGCTCTTGTGGCTGATTGGCTTGGCGGGGGGTGTCACCCTCGCGCTCTTGGCCTTCGCCGCGTTGGTGGGGGCAACGGCGAGCGTGGCGATG
>JAAFHR010000334.1 GCA_013298455.1 Betaproteobacteria bacterium
GGCTCGTTGACCAATGAACCTTGCAAGCGGCGTGCCATTGCTGTTGAATTTCAACGCGAAACGCTGCGCACACATTATGACGCGCCAATGGCTGCATGCCGCGCCGTCAAGGCCGGTGGACTGTCTCTCGCGGCCGATTTCGAAACCGCACAGTTGCATGGGGCGTTCGCGTTATAGCTTCTTCAACGAATGCGAAGTGATGAATGGGTTAGGTCAAGTTATAGGAGTTTTTCGGAAAATGAATAAACGCGCCGGAAGCCCCAATACAGCCTGCTATTTAACTAGTAAGCTGACGGCTCGCAGTGGCGCTGTAACGACGCAACGCCGCCAAATACAACAGGCCCTCAATTGCCCGTACGCCATACCAACTCACCATTTCGCCATCGATCAACGCCACAGGCTGCTTGAGCTGCCATTCGTTCTTCAAGAGCGCGACGTGTTCATCGCCAAACGAATAGGGCTCAGACGCCAAAAACACGCGATCCGCCTCGCGCCAACTCGAATCCGTTTCGGGCACTTCGGGATAGCGTTTGCTGGCTTGAATGGGCAAGGTTTTCCAGCCGACGGCGGCGAGTATCTGGCTCACGTAGGTGTCGCGCGACACGCTCATCCACGGGTCTTTCCAAATCGCGTAGAGCACGGATTCGACGGGGAACTGCGCAGCCGTTTGTTGCGCGGTCACGAGTGCTGCAGAGAGCTTCTCGCAGAGTGCTTGGGCGGCGTCGCCGCGGCAAAACGTCGCACCGAGTAATCGATAGAGTGTGAAATTGTCTTCAGGTGTGATCGGATGCGTCACGATCACATGCGGAATCACGCGGCGCAAATGATCGACCGTCGGCTTGGTGTTTTCGTCAATGTTGACGATCACATGGGTGGGCTCGGTCGCGATGAGCTTGGCAACGTTCACGTCTTTCGTACCGCCGACTTTGGGCACGTCACGAATCGCGGGTTCGGGATGAATGCAAAAGCCCGTACGGGCAACCACTTGCTCGCCCAATCCCAGAGCGAACAAGGTTTCGGTGATCGATGGCACTAGGCAGGCAATGCGCGCCGTGGCAAACGGACGGTGAACGACGCCCAGCGCGTCAGGAATGGGTTTCATCAGATCAACGTGTGGGCGCATCGCGAAATCAAAAGGCATAGAAAAAGCCGCGCGCGAGTTGCGGGCGGCTTTTCGTGCGGTGAAGCGAATTACTTGCGTTCGCTGCGGGCTCGGGAAATTAAGAAGTTCAGCGCGTCAGGCACGTCCTTGTGCGTATTTTTCAAGAGGTGCGGCTGAATCTTGTATTTGCCATCCACGAAGAGCATCGGCACGCTATCAACTTGGTAGTTCGCTGAGAGCGTTTTGGCGCGATTCATCTTGCTGTTGATGGTGAACGAATTCCACATCTCAGTAACTTTTTTGGCGTCGAGCCCGTTATTGCCGGCCCACTCGAAGAAGGTTTTTTCGTCCTGCAGCTTTACGTTGGCGCGGTGAATCGAATCGAACACTTTGGCCGACAAGTCATCGCGGCCCAGCGCGTCGAGTGTGTAGTAAATCTTGCCTAAATTGGCCCAAGCAGGTTGAAATGTGACCGGAACACGTTTGAAGCTCACGTCAGCAGGGGCTTTCTTGATCCAAGGGCCCAGATGCTCCTCGAGATCACGGCAATGCGGGCAAGCGTAGCTGTAGAACTCGATCACTTCAATTTTCGCGCCCGATTCCACCGGTTGCACGTTTTTGAGGCGCAGGAATTCTTTGCCCTCGGTGAACTGTTGCTGCGCGCCTGCAGAAAGCGACACGGCAACCAAGCTCAGTGCCAACCAACGCGCGGATTTCAACCAACCAAACATAATGTCTCCAGAGTTTCGTAAAGTGCAGATAGTGCGGTAGTGACCGCGTTACTGCTCGTTCAGACTAACGCGTGAGCCACAAGTTCGATGACTGCGGCGCTCGCGGCGTACGGCGAGTTAGGGTTTAACTACGCTCACCTCGATGCCTTGGCGCGCTAAATCGCCACGCGCCTTGCCCATCTCGTCGGGGTCTTTGTAAGGGCCGACGCGCACGCGGTGAACGGTACCCTTTTCCGGCACGGTCGCGGCGATCACAGTGGCTTCGTAGCCCAAGAGGGCAAACTTGGCGCGCTGCGCCTCAGCTTCGTTAGGGTTGGCGTAAGCGCCTACTTGCAGCCACAATCGACCGCGTGGTTCGGCGCTGGGCGAGGGCTCAAAATTGGGCGTTGCGGCGGGCGCCGCTACCGCTGCAGGCGTCGCGGGTGGGGTGGCCCCAGCGGGCGCGATCACGCTGGCCGGCGGCGTAATGCGCTGGGCGTCGCCCTTGCCTTCCTCTTTGGCAGTTACGGCAACGCCAGTCGGCGCGGCTTTCGCAGACTCGGGTTTGCGGATTGGATCGAGTTTGGCGGGCGGCGTGGATTCCGCACGAAACGGTGTGGACTGATAAATCCAAATCGCCACCACACCTGCTACGACGAGCCCGGCAACGAAACCCATCATGCCGCCAAACAGAAACGGTGCGGTGTTGGGGCGAGCGCTGGGGCTCGATGTATTTGATGAATTGTCCACGGCTACATTCTCTCAGGCGCTGACACGCCAAGCAATCCCAATCCGTTTTTTAGCACCTGCGCCGTGGCCGCGGCCAGCGCCAAACGGGCCGCGCGATCTCGTGGATCGTCCACCAAGAAGCGCTCGGCGTTGTAGTAGGTGTGAAACGCTGCGGCCACCTCCCGCAAGTAGTAGGGCAGCATGTGCGGTGCTAAATCTCTTGCAGCGGTCGCCACAAGCGACGGGAAATCAGCCAGTTTGATCGCCAGCGCTTCGGCTTTTTCGTGCGTCAACGCCGACAAATCCGCCGCCGCCAATGCATCCGGTGCAACGCCGCCGTCTCGAAGCACGGAGCAAATCCGAGCATGCGCATACTGCACGTAGTACACCGGATTTTCTTCGCTTTGCGACAGTGCGAGATCGATATCAAACGTAAATTCGCTATCGGCTTTCCGGGCGACCAAAAAGAAGCGCACTGCGTCTTTGCCGACCCATTCGATGAGCTCTCCGAGCGTGATGTAGCTACCCGCGCGTTTGGAAATTTTGACTTCCTCGCCGCCCTTCATCACCCGCACCATTGAATGCAGCAAGTAATCGGGATAGCCCTTCGGAATGCCCACGTTTAACGCTTGCAAACCGGCACGAACCCGTGAAATCGTGCCGTGGTGATCGGTGCCTTGAATGTTCACCACGCTCGTAAAGCCGCGCTCCCATTTGGTCACGTGATAGGCCACATCGGGCACAAAATAGGTGTAGCCGCCGGCGCCCTTTCTCATCACGCGATCTTTGTCATCGCCGAAATCGGTGGTTTTGAGCCACAGTGCGCCATCGAGCTCAAAGGTGTGCCCGGACGCATTGAGCGACGCCACCGTTTTGTCCACACGGCCATCGGTGTAGAGCGAGCTTTCTAAGTAGTAACAATCGAATTTCTTGACGCCAAACGCCGTCAGATCTTTGTCTTGTTCACCCCGGAGCGCGTTGACGGCAAAGGCGCGCACGGCGTCCGCATCATCGGGGTTGCCGCCCTTGTTTTTGAATTGTTGCGCGAGCTCAAGGATGTAATCGCCACGGTAGCCGTCGTCTGGCCAATCGGCGCTGCCCGGTTCGGTCCCTTTAGCGCGCAATTGCACCGAGCGTGTCAAATTGTCGATCTGATTGCCCGCGTCGTTGTAATAAAACTCACGATGCACTTTGCAACCCTGCGTTTGCAAGATGTTGCAGAGTGTGTCGCCGAGCGCGGCTTGACGCGCGTGCCCCGTGTGCAGCGGACCCGTCGGGTTGGCGGAGACGAATTCCACCATCACGTTTTCGCCCGCGCGGAGCGTGCTGTTGCCAAAGGTTTCGCGTTGCTTCAACACATCCGCAACGACCGCAAATTTCGCGGCGCCATTCAAGCGGATATTGATGAAACCGGGACCAGCGATGCTGATTTCGTCAACGAGCGGATGCGGGTTGGCATCGAGCGTGGTTTTGATGAGTGTGGCGACCTCGCGCGGATTTTTACCCAGCGGTTTAGCGAGCTGGAGCGCGATATTCGTCGCCCAATCGCCGTGATCGGCCTGTTTTGGGCGCTCTAGGGTCGGTTGGCCGCTCAAACCCGCTCTTCCGAGGCCTTCGGCGAGCCACGCGCTAAGTTGTTCTTTTTGCATAGGAATTTGTTCTTTTCAGCGCTTAATTATCGCGCAGTGTGGATCGCTCGTGAGATGTGTAACCGTTTGTAACGCG
>JAAFHR010000335.1:0-3856 GCA_013298455.1 Betaproteobacteria bacterium
TTGACCTTGGTCGAGGAGCTTACGGAACATTTCAACACCGGTGCAGGTGGTCTTCACCGTAGGTTTGATACCCACGATTTCGATCTCTTCGCCAACCTTGACGATACCGCGCTCGATACGACCGGTCACCACGGTGCCGCGACCGGAAATCGAGAAGACGTCTTCGACGGGCATCAGGAAGGCGCCGTCAACGGCGCGCTCTGGCGTGGGGATGTAGCTGTCAAGCGCTGCGGCGAGACGGTCGATGCAGGGCTCGCCCAGATCCGATTTGTCGCCTTCGAGGGCGAGCTTGGCAGAGCCTTTGATGATCGGGATGTCGTCGCCGGGGAAGTCGTACTTCGAGAGAAGTTCGCGAACTTCCATTTCGACGAGCTCGAGGAGCTCAGCGTCGTCCACCATGTCGCATTTGTTGAGGAACACGATGATGTAGGGAACGCCGACCTGACGGGAAAGGAGGATGTGCTCACGCGTTTGTGGCATGGGGCCGTCAGCAGCGGAGCAGACCAGAATCGCGCCGTCCATCTGGGCGGCTCCGGTGATCATGTTTTTGACGTAGTCGGCGTGGCCGGGGCAGTCAACGTGGGCGTAGTGACGATTAGCCGTTTCGTATTCAACGTGGGCGGTGTTAATCGTGATGCCTCGAGCTTTCTCTTCAGGCGCTGCGTCAATTTGGTCGTAGGCTTTGGCTTCGCCGCCAAACTTACGCGAGAGAACGGTCGTGATCGCTGCGGTCAACGTCGTTTTGCCGTGATCGACGTGGCCAATCGTGCCTACGTTGACGTGCGGTTTGGTGCGTTCAAACTTTGTCTTTGCCATGATGACTCAACTCAAAAAAGTAAGTATGGAAACTGGTGCTCATGATGCGGATTGAACGCACGACCTCTCCCTTACCAAGGGAGTGCTCTACCACTGAGCTACATGAGCGGATGTTTGTCGTCTCAAGGCTGCGAGCCGCTAGCGCGCAGTGAAAACACAAACAACTGATCACGAATCGATGCAAAAGCGTTAAGGCTTTGGAGCGGGTGAACGGAATCGAACCGTCGTCTTAAGCTTGGAAGGCTTCAGCTCTACCATTGAGCTACACCCGCACAGGCGCATCGCGTGAGTACGTTTTCTAAATCACTGATTTGCGCAAACCCGCACAGGCGCACTGGCGGAAAAAACGCGGCTCCGGTCGCTTCTCACCGCCAAGCATTTGGCAGTAAATTGGTGGAGAGGGCTGGATTCGAACCAGCGTATCCGAAGAGCCAGATTTACAGTCTGGTGCCATTAACCACTCGGCCACCTCTCCACGCGACGGAACTCGCAATTATGGTGGAAAACACGTTTGTCGTCAAACGCAAAGCGTTCATAAACGTCTTTCACCAAGCAACCCCGATTGTAAGCAACTTTTTGCTCCAAGCCCTTGCTAAACCGGGGCTACAAGCCAAAAAATAACTTTTTCGAAACCCTATCAATCATCGATGAACGCCATATTTTACTTGGCGTACAGCGCGATTGTTATTGGGGAAATCGTTGTTGCTGCGAATTTTGGCGGAAGTGGTGAGATTCGAACTCACGGATAACTTGCGCTATCGCCGGTTTTCAAGACCGGTGCCTTAAACCGCTCGGCCACACTTCCTACATCTCGAATTCTAGCTGGGGAGCATCTTTTGCAGCGCTCCCAGCGCGCAAAGCCTGACTACACCTGCCCCGCAACCCAGCTGGAAATGGCGTTACGGATCGAATCGATCTCACCGATGGCAGGCGCCGCAGTGAAACGAATCGCTGGGTGCGCAACGCTTGCCGCGTCCATCAAATCGCCGAGATCACGGCGCGTGTGGGCGCCCTGCGCCAAAAATAGTGGAATCACTCGAATCGAAGTCGCGCCCTGCGCGATCAGCGATGCGACCGACGCGTTGAAATCGGGCGTCATGAATTCGAGAAACGCGAGTTCAGCGAGTTTGGTGGCGTGCATGCCGCGAAAGTCTGCCAGTATTTGCTCAAACGGCACGCGCCACTGCGGATCGCGGGAGCCGTGACAGAAAAAAAGTATGGCGTTCATGGTCAATTCCTAACGGGTTTCGCGGTGCGAAATGGGGCGTATTGAGCCATCATAGCGGTGCGCTCGCGGCGCTGACAGCGGTCTTCGCGCTGGATGTTGCGGCGCTCGTCGGCGACAGCAAATCTTTCACCGAAGCCACGGCTAACGCAAAAAACGCGATTGCGCAGAGCTGATAAGTGATCGTTGTCCAGCGCGGATTGGCGTGCTTAAAGATTCGCGCGACGATCCACGCGCAGATGAAACACCACACGAGCGAAGCGCTCATCAATCCCACAAAAAACACCACGTAATCGCTTGCGCTCGGCGCGTGAACACCCACCGCGCCCATCGCCGAGCCGAGCGCGGCGATGTAGGCGATGTTTTGCGGATTAGTGACCGATAACAACACACCCGCTTTGAGCGCCGAGCGATCCGCGCCAACGCTTGGTTTCACAGTGAATTCTTGCTTCGCCGCTTTCCATGAATCCCACGACAGGTAGAGCAAATAAAGCGCTCCGGCGATCCCCACCGGAAACCTGAGCGCATCGAGCTGAAGCAATAAGCCAATCCCGGCGAGCCCCAAAACCGCCCACGTCGTGTCGCCGACCAACGAACCCAATTGCACCGCGAGCGCCGCGGAATAGCCGCCGCGGGCACCTTGGCGCACTGTTTCGGCGAATACCGCGCCGGGTGCGGCATTAAAGATGATGCCTAAGACAAACGCGGAAACAAACAAACTCAACATAAATCAACCGGGCTCAAAAAAGATCTTGCTCGAAATGTCCAGAAATTTTCGCAGACGGCGTCTTACGAGTACAGCCTCTTGAAATTCCTCAAAGTGCTGCTCGGTTTTCAACTTAATTCGTGGAGAAACATCATGAACACAACACGTTACTGGATCCTCGCAGCAGGTTTTTGCGCATTGCTGGCTACAACCTACGTCTCGTCACAAAAGCTGATGGCACATCGCGCGCCAAGCATCGTGCCGACTGAATCAAGCGCTGTAGACGCGGCGGCGAAAGCGCTGCCGCAGGACTACTGCTTCAACGAAGCGATGCTGGCCGTGAGTTGCGAGTATGAAACCATGCTGTCAGCGTCGGGCAATGCCGCTGACGTGAAGCACGTTGTACTAGCCCCTTAGTTGTATCGCGCTGGTACCCCCGCTCGCAGCACCCGCTGCGAGCGCGACGGCGCGGGCGCGCAGCGCTTCGCCGATCACGATGACAGCCGGGCTTTGAATCGACTGCGTCGTGAAATCGTCGACCATCGTTGCAACTGTCGACACCACCACGCGCGAATCGGAACGCGACACATTTTCAACGGCAATCACTGGCGTTGAACCGGGCAAGCCGCCCGACATCAAGCTCGCGCGAAGCTCGCTGGCCCGAGCGACGCCCATGTAGACCACCAGCGTTAAGTTGCCCTTGGCCAACGCTTGCCACGGCACCGCAGCGCCCTCAATGCCATGCGCGGTGATAAACGCCACACCCTGCGCATGATCGCGATGCGTGAGCGACACACCGAGCTGCGCCGCCGCCGCAACACCCGACGACACACCCGGCACGATTTCGAAATCGACACCGGCAGATTCGAGCGCCGCGATCTCCTCGCCCGCGCGTCCAAAAATCGACGGATCACCGCCCTTGAGGCGCACCACGATGTGGCCGCTTTGCGCTTCGCGCACCAGTAGTTTTTCGATAAACGATTGCGGTGTGCTCTTGCAACCGCCGCGTTTGCCAACGTGAATCACCCGCGCTTGGTTGCACAGCGAAAGCACCGCGTCGCCCGCCAAATCATCAACAAGCACCACATCGGCCTGCCCCAACAACCGCA
>JAAFHR010000335.1:3866-4264 GCA_013298455.1 Betaproteobacteria bacterium
TTCATGCGTAACGTTTAGCAATTGTTGCGCCAACCAATCGATCCATGGCGGCATCGGCGCGTGGCCCGCGATGATCGATTGCGTGAGCTGAGCGGTGGTTCGTAAATCACAAGTGTCGGGCAGATCGTGTGCAGCCACACCATGCCACTCCTGCATATGTGTTTGCTGATTTTTGAATATGTGAAGCGGCACTGCGCGCTTTGGGTGCAACACTGGTTCGCCTTCACAGCCACGGAAAACAACTGCCGCATCCGATTGCAATTGCAGATGCGCGCCCAATCGATCGATGTAGTCACCGTGCGTTAACGCCACAACACGCGTCGCAAGGCCTTCCAACGGTTGCAGCAATTTCACGACGGTGTGCCCGGTTGAACGCACGCCGATTCGCCAGCGATTGG
>JAAFHR010000337.1 GCA_013298455.1 Betaproteobacteria bacterium
AGCAATACCAAATAGGCATGCGCAGTGGGCGAGCAATCGCGCACCTAAGGCGGCTCGTCGGAGCATGCGGGTAGGTAGCTTGAGCGCGCGGGTAACTTCGCGCCTAGAGGAATGACCGCCACGGGCGACGGGCAACCGGCGCACGAACAGAACCCGGCCTACAGGCCAGCTTTACACACCCCCAATAAAAAAACGCTCAGATCGATTTCCGATGCTGAGCGTTTTTTGTCATGGCGTTTCGTTCGCTAATCCGGCCGCACGATGTGTGCCGTGTATTTGCCAACGAGTCCCATAAGCACTTCGTCTTGGTACGGTTTGCCCAAGTATTCATCAACGCCCAATTCCATCGCGTGATTGCGATGTTTTTCGGCGGTGCGCGACGTGATCATGATGATCGGGATATTGTTTTGGCGATTGTCGGCTTTGAGCGTTTTGGTGAACTCAAAGCCATCCATGCGCGGCATTTCAATATCGAGCAAGATCACATCAGGGTTGACGTCAGCGAGCACTTGTAGCGCGTCTAGGCCGTCTTTCGCAGTGAGCGCTTTGTAGCCTTCGCGCTCTAGCAAACGAGACGTGATCTTTCGCACGGTGAGCGAATCGTCAACGACCAACACGGTGGGCTGGCGAGCCTCAGGCGCGGCGACAGGCTCAGGAATCGCGGGGGGTGGTGGCGGCGCAACGTAGGGCGTTGGTGCAGGCGCAGACGGTGGTACTACCGCCGCGGGCACCTCGATCACGGGTGGAGCTACCGGCGGTTTTTGGACGGCAGCGAACCAGCGCGATTCGGTCAAAACAGGCGTTTCGGCAACTTTCGAAACGACAGGTTCGACAGGGGTGTTTGGTGCTGTGAGCGGAACCACAACGGGCGGCGGCGCCGGTTCGGCGGCCGCGATCGCCGATTCCTGAGCCAGCGCCATCTGGACGGCCTCGGTCGGCGCATCCAACACCAAAGCCGACGCCGCGGCTACCGGCGCGCTAACAGGTGGTGCGGCTACAGCCGGCTCTGGTAGGCGAGTTGTCGCTTGGGTTTGCGGCAGCGTCGCGAGCGTTAATGCCAGCGGATCGAGGAGCAACGCAATGGTTCCGTTACCGAGCACCGTGAGTCCGGCCATGCCCGGAACCCGCGCGAGCTGCGGCCCGTAGGGCTTGGCGACCACCTCTTGGTTGCCGATGACCTTGTCGATTTCGATGGCTGCTGACGAAATACCGGCACGGACAAAGGCCACTGAGAATGATCGCTGCGCAGGCGGCGCTTCGATCTTGGCGCCCAGTAGCGTGCTCAGATGCCGGTACGGAATGAAGCTTCCGGCGACGTCAATTTGCTTGGCGGCGAGCGCGATCGTGCGATCTCGCTGTGGCAGCTGGCGAACGGTTTCGATCAGCGATGACGGAATGCCGTAGACCGCGTTGCCAACTTGCACCAGAAGCACCTGCGTGACAGCCAAGGTGAGTGGCACAGAGAGTGTGAAGGTGGTGCCAACGCCGGTTTGTGTGGACGCCACAACGCGACCGCCGAGTGCAGCGAGTTCGCTTCGCACCACGTCCATGCCCACACCGCGACCCGCAATGGCGGTGACTTGATCCGCAGTGGAGAAGCCGGGGCGGAAGATGAGCTCGATGAGCTGCACATCGCTCACATCTTGATTGGCGTCGACCAATCCGAGCGAGACGGCTTTTTCGCGAACCCGCGCCAGTGAAATGCCCTGTCCGTCGTCCGAGAAGGCGATGACGACCTCGTTACCCTGCTGACGCACGGAGACGTTAATTTCGCCGATCTCTGGCTTTTTGGCGAGCGCACGAGTCGCCGCCGCCTCAACGCCGTGGGCGAGTGCGTTGCGAACCAAGTGCTCGAGCACTGGCACCAAGCGCTCCAACACGCCGCGATCCATTTCAATGCGTCCGCCGACGATTTCCAAGTTGGCGCGTTTGGCGACATCTTTCGCAGTTTGCCGCAGCACACGATACAAACGCTCGGAGACGCTCGAGAACGGCACGGTACGAAGCGACTGCAGGCGCAACTGAACCGAGCGCGACAAACGCGTTTGCGCTGAGAGCGCGGTCTCGGCGTCGGCGATGTTTTTGAGCAGCGTTTGCTGCACTGTTGCAACGTCGTTCACGCCCTCGGCCAAACCACGCGTGAGTTCTTGGAAGCGCGTGTAGCGATCAAATTCGAGCGGATCGAATGCGGATTCTTGATCCAACCGCGATTGAATCTGCGATTCGCCCTGAATCTCAATTTCGCGGAGTTGTCCGCGCAGACGAACCACAAACGAGGTGAGATCGACAAGACCCGATTTCAGACCACGCAACTCGCTTTCAATTCGCGAGCGATTAATCGCAATCTCACCGGCTTCATCCGCGAGCGATTCGACAGCGTCGCTTCGAACACGAAGGTAAGCGATGTTGGCGTCGGCTGTGCCAAGCGCTGCAGGCGGAACCGCCTCAGCGACGCGAGCCGGTAGCGCCGACGGTGTTGGTGCACTGACCGACGCGGACGCAGCAGCAACGGGGAGAGCAGCCGTAGCAGCTGCCAACGACGCTTCAAGGGCGCTCGCCTCGGCGGGCACGGCAGGCACATCGGCCGGCGCAGCTTCGGCCACAAAGGGGGCGGATTCCGCCACAGGCGCAGCGACGTAGCGCGGCAACACGACATCGTACTTGCCCGCCGTGAGCGCTTCGAGCACGTAAGCAACGTCATCGAATTGCTCTTCGAGACGATCCACGTCAGCAGCAACAAGCTGCCCGGAGCGCTCGGTAATGGCAGTTTCCAAGAGGTGGGTGAGCTCACCCAAACGCATCGCCCCGGCCATCCGTGCGCTGCCTTTGAGGGTGTGCAACGTGCGCTTCAAGCCATCAAGCTCGGAGGCAGAATCGGGTTCTCGTTTCAACGAGCGAAGCTGCGCGCTCGCCACGGGGAACAAGTCTTGCGCCTCCTCCAAGAAGATCGGTAGCACCTGCGTATCAATGTCGTCCGTGACGCCGACCAACGGATCAGCACTGCCACTCACGTCGTGAACATCATGCTCCATCGGACGCGATGCGACCAACGGCGCAGCACGCTCCACGGCGTAACTGACCACTGGCGCGAGGGCCGAGACGGCAGCTGCCGCAATGATCGGCGCAATCGCAGGCGGCGAGGACGTGATCGATGGCGTTGTCGCGCTCGGGGGCGAAATCGCGGGAGCAACGACGACGGGCGGCGCAACGCGCTCCAGCGGCGCGTCCAGCATCACCGGATGAATCGGCGCAAGTGGCACGTCCATCGGAGGGGCCGGCGTGGGCATTGGCGTCGCTGCTGGCGCGCTGATGGGGCTGGGCGCTGAAACCAATGCCACGGCCGGCGTTTCTGCGCGCAGGGATTCCACCGGGACGGCTGGTGTGGGCAGCGCATCAGAGAGGCGAACAAATGGCTCACTCGCGAATTCCGGGGTGAGTGGCAACGCTTCAATCGGCGTTGTGGCCACGGGTGCACTTGCGGCCTCGTGGTGCATCTCGGCCACCGCGAGCTCAACGAGCTCAGCGTCGCTGCCGCCTCGGGTCGCGCCGCTCGCAACGATCACAGTTTCCAAATCACCGGCGAGAAGCGCCATCTCCGCACGATCTTCAGTGGCGGGCGCGAGGCGTGCTTGTAGCCGCAGCACGACGGTTTGCAGCACGTTCACTGCGCGAGAGAGCGTCGTCAAACTGTCGTCGCTACGACCTATTTTTCGAAGGCCAATCAACGCTTCTTCCAAGAGACCGGCGAAGTTACCAATCTCGGTGAAGCCCGCCGTTCGATGAATGCCGCACAAGGTGTGGCTCGCGCGAATCATCGGGTCACTCGGCGGCAGACCGGGGTCAAACTGCAGTAGCGAGAGCTCTTGTTCGAGGGTGTGGACGTGTGAGCGCGCTTCGTCCGACATGATCGAGAAGAGCGCTCGGCTCAGCCGAACGCCGTCGATCTCCACTTCATCGGAGAGCGCACCTTGATCGACCGGCACGTAGGGTTGTTCAGCCAGCTCAATCCCCATCGAGTCAACGAACAGCGGCTCTGCGTGACCATGATCCGAGAGCGATAACGCGGGTAGCGGCTCGATCGGCGAAACATCGCGAGCGGCAACTTGCATCGGCGCAGACGGCATCAAATCAGGGAGCGGCGCGAGATCGAACGTCTCGATAATCGCATCGTGCGGCAGCGTTGCCTCAATGCGATTCACCGCTGCGGCTGGCGCAGGCGTCGCAGTGGGGGAAGCGCGGGCAGCGACCGCAGCGCCCGA
>JAAFHR010000338.1 GCA_013298455.1 Betaproteobacteria bacterium
CGCGCCAATGCCTTCTCGATGAGCGGTACGAAATTTTTGGGCGACACTGAAGCGGCCTCAGGCAGCACCAATCAAAGCGCAACCAACTATCCGCTGGTGCAGTTGGTCGGTATAGATACAGGGCTGACCACCTGGTTGCGGCCCGCAGCCAATTCAACGCGATCGGCAACAAGCTACGCCAGCGCCAATCTCAATCATGTGCCGACGGGATCTTACTGGCTCACGATGTATGTGAACGGCATTCCGAGCGTGGCCAAAGCGATCACGGTGACGCTGAATTTGAGTCAAACGATTACCAACTTTGTCCCGACGACGCCTGCGGTCTTCGGAACCACGCAAACGCTCACTGCGAGCGGCGGCGCGAGCGGCAACCCCGTGGTGTTCTCGATTGTTTCCGGCCCCTGCACACTCAATGGCGCAACACTTAGCTACACGGGCGTTGGGACCTGTCTCGTCGCGGCCAATCAGGCGGGAAACTCTTCCTACGGCGCAGCGCCGCAGTTCACCGCGAACGTCACGATTAACCAAGCGCCGCAAGCAATCACCAACTTCGCGCCTACCTCGCCCGTGAGTTTTGGCGCGTCGCCACAAAACTTGTCCGCCACCGGTGGCGCAAGCGGCAACTCGGTCGTGTTTGGCATCGTCTCAGGACCTTGCGTTCTCGCCGGCAGTGTGCTGAGCTATGTCGGTGCGGGCACTTGCGTGGTCGCAGCCAATCAAGCGGGCAACGCAAACTACAGCGCTGCGCCGCAAGTCACCGCGAACGTTGTTGTGAATCCGGCTACGCAAACGATTACAGGGTTCAACCCAGTCTCACCAGTTGCTTTAGGCGCGGTGCCGCAAGTGTTGAGCGCGGTCGGCGGCGCGAGCGGAAATCCAGTCACGTTCTCGCTCCTGTCTGGGCCATGCAGCGTGCTCGGCAATGTCCTGAGTCGCGTCGGCGGTGGATTGTGCGTAGTCGCTGCGAATCAAGCGGGTAACGCGAACTACGCCGCGGCATCGCAAGTCACGGCAAACGTGCGCGTGATTCCCTCGCTCAACATCGACTTGAGCCCCGCGCCCGGCACGCGAAACGACGCAGTGACCGACGGCACCATGATCTTGCGCTATCTCGCAGGCTTCACCGGCACGGCGATCACCAACGGCGCAATGCATCCGTCGTTTGATCGCCCCATTGAAGCCGTACCGACGTATCTCGAGAGCATTCGCGGCGCGCTCGATGTCAACGGCGATGGTCGCCTTGAGCTCACCGTGGATGGCTTGCTGATCGTGCGCTACATGCGCGGTCTGCGCGCGGCGACTGGATTGTTCAACGGCGTGACGATAGGAACGGCGATGACGGCGGCGGAGATTGAGAGCTATTTGGCGCTGTTGATGCCTTGATGGGTGGGTCGTGCGAGGCATTCGTTGCTTTGCGCTGTGAGCCAAATTCGTCGATTCAAGGCTGGATTCGTGATCGTTGCTTACGGCGGTGCACAACATAGGCTTGCATTGATCGGGTTAACAGCTTTTCGTTGTAAGCCATTAAAAATATGGCTTACATAAAATATTTTTTATGTTTTGAAATTTAAAAGCATTGCCTTGGAAACCATATTGAATATGGCGATGACATATAAAGTTCGCCAACCGTCAAAGGGTGTCAAAACGAGCTGTTGCCATTCTCAACCAATCCTGTTGCGCTCAGTTCCGTTCGCCCTGAGCTTGTCGAAGGGCTGGTGGGCCGCGACCAAGACTTCGACCAGCTCAGCCTGAACGGTGTGGGAGTTTGTTCCGTTTCGGTGAACAGTATTTTCATCCTGAGCAGCGCGAAGGATCGGCGGGCGTCCGAGTGCTGTACGAATGACCGGTCGCGTCTGCACACCGATGTTTCACTCCGCTCAACATGACAAGCTCCCGGGTGCCTTTGCACTTTGTCGGCAACGGCGTAGCCCGCCGCACGGTCTCAACGTCCAGTTGCTGACAAACCCCGTCAAAACAGCTACATTGCGAACCTTGCTAATAGGTCAACACAATTGACCGAAATGGCGATCCTCATTCTCAACAAAATAGAGCTACGATGAGATGCCTGAACGGCGATCCTGTTCACGCGTCCGCCAAGGAGAAACCGCATGTCCCAAGCCCCGCTGCCGACCACCTCACTGCCTGCTGCCATTGCGCGCGCCATTGAAGAGGTGAAACTCGATGACCGTTGGACGCTGAAATCCGGTCGCACCTACATGAACGGCTCGCATGCGCTGTTGCGGCTGATGATGTTGCAGCGGCAAAAAGATGAGCTCGCAGGATTGAATACGGGCGGTTTTCTTTCCGGGTACCGCGGATCGCCGCTCGGTGCGATTGATCAAAACGCGTGGAAGTCGAAGAAGCATTTGGCGGCGTCGCACATCACGTTTCAGCCCGGTGTGAATGAAGAATTAGCGGCCACGGCCGTGTGGGGCACGCAGCAGCTCAATTTGTACCCGCAAGCGAAATACGACGGCGTGTTTGCGATGTGGTACGGCAAGGGCCCTGGCGTGGACCGCTGCGGCGATGTGTTTAAGCATGGCAATCATGCGGGTACGTCGAAACACGGCGGTGTGCTCTTGATCGCGGGCGACGATCACGGGGCGAAATCATCCACATTGCCGCATCAATCCGATCACGAATTCATCAGCGCGGTCATCCCAACGCTCTATCCGGCGGGCGTGCAGGAATACTTGGATTTGGGCATTCACGGCTATGCGATGAGCCGCTACAGCGGTTGCTGGGTCGGCATGAAAGCGGTGACGGATACGGTGGAATCGACCGCAAGTGTCGTCGTTGATCCGAACCGAATTCAGCCGATCATCCCGACTGATTTTCCGTTGCCTGAAGGCGGTGTGAATATCCGCTGGCCGCACACGCCGCTTGAGCAAGAAAAGCTCATGCACGATTACAAAATTTACATGGCGATTCACTACGCCCGCGTCAATCAACTGAACAAGATCGTCATCGATTCGCCACGCCCGAAGCTCGGCATCATGGCGGCGGGCAAAGCGTATTTAGACGTTCGTCAAGCGCTCGAAGACTTGGGCATTGATGACGATTTGGCGAAGGCGATT
The DNA here is from genome assembly GCA_013298455.1 of Betaproteobacteria bacterium. GTDB lineage: Bacteria > Pseudomonadota > Gammaproteobacteria > Burkholderiales > Casimicrobiaceae > Casimicrobium. The sequence goes on from JAAFHR010000338.1 coordinate 3,078, forward strand.
GGGCTGCGTGTCTTCAAAGTCGGCATGGTGTGGCCGCTGGAGCCCGAGGGGGTGCGCCACTTTGCTGAGGGTCTCGAAGAGATTTTGGTGGTCGAAGAAAAACGCCAAGTGCTCGAATATCAGCTCAAGGAACAGCTCTACAACTGGAACGACGCGGTACGTCCGCGAATCGTTGGTAAGTTTGACGCCAAGGGCGAATGGGTGCAACCGCATGGCGATTGGCTGCTGCCTGCGCCGTCGGAATTGACGCCGGCGATGATCGCTCGAGTGATCGCAGCCCGGATCGCGAAGTTTTACGTGAGCGACAAAGTGAAGCAACGCGTAACGTGGATCAACGAAAAAGAACAAGCGCTCTCTCGTACGCACATTCCGATTGCCCGAGCGCCGTACTTTTGCTCCGGTTGCCCACACAACACCTCGACCAAAGTGCCCGAAGGTTCGCGCGCTGTGGCGGGCATCGGCTGCCACTACATGGCGGTGTGGATGGATCGCGCTGAAACGTTTACGCAGATGGGCGGCGAAGGCGTGCCGTGGGTCGGCCAGGCGCCGTTCACCAACGAAAAACACATCTTCGCAAATTTGGGCGACGGCACGTATTACCACTCGGGCATCCTCGCGGTCCGGCAATCGATCGCTGCGAAGGTGAACATCACCTACAAAATTCTCTACAACGACGCCGTTGCGATGACCGGCGGACAACCGCACGACGGGCCGCTCTCGCCGCTCTCGATCATGAATCAAATGCGCGCTGAGGGCGTGCAAACGATGTGCGTGATCACCGACGAACCCGAGAAGTACGACGGAGTGCAATTGCCCGCCAATGTGCTCGTACATCATCGCAGCAAGCTCGATGAAATGCAGCGTGAGTTCCGTGAGATTGCGGGTGTTTCTGTGATCGTTTACGACCAAACCTGTGCGGCGGAAAAGCGTCGTCGTAGAAAGATTGGCAAGTTTCCTGATCCCGCAAAACGTGTGGTGATTAACGAAGCGGTGTGCGAAGGCTGCGGCGATTGCGGTGTGAAATCAAACTGCGTTTCGGTGACGCCGCTCGATACGGAATTTGGTCGCAAACGCACCATCGATCAATCGAGCTGCAACAAAGATTTTTCGTGTGTGAATGGGTTTTGCCCCACTTTTGTCACAGTCGAAGGCGGCGCGTTGAAAAAGC
>JAAFHR010000034.1 GCA_013298455.1 Betaproteobacteria bacterium
CGTCGACGCTTAGCCCCAAGAGCTTCGCGACACATTGGCCCATCCAAGGCTGGTGGCCAACGACGACAATCACCTCAGGGTGCACGCCCCAACCAACCGCTGTCAATACGTCGGTCGCATTTGCGTCGGGATTGATTTGCGCAAGCGTTTTGAATTTTCTCGGTAAGCAACGCGCAGTTTGCTGTGCACGCTTGGCTTCGCTTGCAAACACGCGACACTGTTGCGGCAAATTTCGATCCAACCAATGCGCCATGCGCTCAGCATTGCGCTGCCCTTTGACGGTGAGCTTGCGGTCTAAATCGAGTTGATCGAACTCCGCATCATGCGCTTCGGCGTGTCGCCAAAAAACGATGTCGGTCATTCGCCGTGCTCGCTAGGAATACGTTGTCCCCACGAATTGGCAAGATGCGATTGCACACCGAAAGCTGCTTCATTCTTGATGGGACGTAGCAGTCGATACGCGCCCGATTTTTCGAGTTGCCACGCCTGGGTGTTGTCGCGCAATGCGTCTAACAAACCTTCTTGAATCACCCGTTGTTTCAACGTTTGATCCAGAATCGGCAGCGCCACTTCAATACGCCGATCTAAGTTGCGGCTCATCCAATCAGCGCTCGAGATCAACACGTCGGGATTGCCCCCGTTTTCGAAGTAATAAATCCGACTGTGCTCCAAAAAGCGCCCCACCAGCGAACGCACCGTTACGTTTTCTGACCAACCTTTGAGCTGCGGCGCAAGGCAGCAGGCACCGCGCACGATCAAATCAATCTTGACGCCCGCCTTCGCGGCTTCATAAAGGCTTGCGATCACGCCTTCGTCAGTCAATGCGTTGACCTTGGCCATGATTCGCGCCGGTTTGCCTGCGACCGCTGCGGCGCGCTCCTTATCAATCGCAGCGACAATGTTTTTGCGCATCGTATGCGGCGCCCACCAGAGGTGCTTGAGCACCGGCGGCTGCGACAAACTGGTGAGGTGATGAAAGATCGCCGCAACGTCTTTAGTCACGCCAACGTTCGCAGTCAACACGCCAAAATCGGTGTAGAAACGCGCTGTGCCGGGGTTGTAGTTTCCTGTGCCCACATGCGCATAGCTCTTGATGGCGTTGCCCTCTCGGCGCAGCACCAGCGCCATCTTGGCGTGTGTTTTGAGCCCGACCACGCCGTACACCACATGGGCTCCAGCGTGCTCGAACTTGTCGGCCCAGTTGATATTGGTTTCTTCGTCAAAGCGCGCTTTGAGCTCCAAGACAACCGTAACCTCTTTGCCGCGACGCACCGCTTCCAGCAACAAATCCATCAGTTCCGATTTGCTGCCAGTTCGGTAGACCGTTTGTTTGATCGCAATCACACTGGGATCATTGACCGCCGCGCGAATGAATTGCACCACCGTGTCAAACGATTGATACGGGTGGTGCAGCAATACGTCGCCACGCTTGAGCTCGGCGACGTAGTTGTCATGCGTTAAGGCGCGCTGGGTGGCTCCCGGTACAAAGGGCGGGAAGCGAAGCGATGGAGTGTCTGCAACCTCGGCCAGTGCTTGCAGGCGCGCCAAGTTGACCGGACCGTCGGCGCGGTAGAGTTCATGCGGTTCGAGTTTGAAATGTTCGCTCAGCAGCTGCAGCACAAATTCACTGGCGTCAGCGTTTATTTCAAGGCGCACCTCTTTGCCAAACGGTCGCCGTTTGAGTTGACCGGCCAAAGCTTGGCGCAGATCGGTCATCTCGTCTTCGTCTACCCACAAATCACTGTCGCGAGTCAAACGAAACTGCGACAAGCTCACCACTTCGCGCCCCGGAAACAGGCTCTGTAGCTGAGATTGAATGATCGTCGAGAGCAAAACGAAATAGCGTGCGGCGGCGCTCGAACCATTCGCCGCCGACTTCGCGGTGGGAATCTCCAACACGCGCGGCAAACTGCGCGGCACTTTCACAATCGCTACCGAATGCTTATCCGCCTTGCGCTTCGATTTGAGCTCAACGATGTAGTGCAGGCCCTTGTTGGCGACCGTTGGAAATGGGTGCGATGGATCGAGTCCGATAGGCGTCAAGACGGGCGCAACCTCGCGCCGAAAGGTCGCCTCGATCCAGCGCTTTTGAGGCAGCGTGATATTTTCGCCGCGAAGCAAATGAATGCCGTGCTCAGCAAGTGTTGGTAACACCTGCGTGTTGAGCAACCGATACTTTTTCTCGATCAGCGCGTGCGCATGCACGGCGACACGCTCCAAATCACTACGCAGCGTTTTGGCCTCAGCCGAGCGCGCCGCTTCCAGCGCATCGAGCTTGCCATTGAGTTCGGCAATGCGCACCTCAAAAAACTCATCCAAATTCGAGCTGACAATCGTTAAGTAGCGCAAGCGCTCCAACGCAGGCACCCATGGCAGCTCGCACTGCGCCAAAACACGTTCGTTGAACGCGAGCATTGAAAGCTCACGATTAATCAGCGGCATCATTACTGTGAAATCCCCAAAAAGCAGTCGCGAGTGTGCCAGCACGGCACGTGACGAAGATGACGAATTTGTGACATGGCGCGCCCAGCTTGTTGCGCATTGTGTTGCGAAAACCACATCGACACAACATCTAAATCGCGCCCCGTCACGGCGCAGTCATACAGCTTTGCAACGATCACGTCTTTGCCACCACCCTCAGCGCTTTACCAAATGATCAACTCCACATTTAACCAACGAAGCTTGGTCGTCGCTATGACGATCGCTATCGCAACTCTCGCCACGCAAGCCGCAGCGCAAGCGCCCGCAGATGACCAACCGAGAGCCAAGGACGACTCAGTTCGTCTGGGCACGATCACCATTGTCGGTCAAGGCGACAAGCTCGGTGCAGGTCAACTGCTGAAAGAGGACGCAGTTAAAGCACGCAGCACCGTCACCAAAGACGCCACCGAGAAAGATCGCGCGACGGGTAATCCGTATCAGGCGTTGTCTTTGCTGCCTAGCGTAAACACCTACAACCACGACGCTACGGGCCTCTTTGGTGGTGGTATTTCGATTCGCGGCTTCGGTGCGGATCAAATTGGCTTCACCATCAACGGCGTTCCGGTGAACGACTCCGGTAACTTCGCGGTGTTTCCGCAGGAATACACGGATCAGGAAAACCTGTGCACCCAAACGCTATCGCAGGGCAGTGGCGACTATGAGGCGCCCCACGTCGGCGCAACGGGCGGCAGTGTCGGCATTACGATGTGCGATCCAGAAAACGCGCAACGTTTCCGTGTGGCGCAGACGATCGGTGGCCTGAATCTCAGCCGAACCTACGTTCGAGCTGACAGCGGCCGCTTTGCCAACGATCGCGCCAAAGTGTTTGTAAGCTATTCGCACACACAAGCTGACAAATGGAAGGGCTTAGGCGGCGCGAAACGTGACCACGTTGATGCGGCCTTTTCCTTTGACATCTCGCCTGACAATCGGATTCTGGGCTCGGTGATGTACAACACAGCGGTCAATAACAACATCGCCACACTGAGCCTTGCGCAGCTCAATGCGGGCGGTTACTACTACGACTTTCTCAGCAACTTTGCACCGGCGCGCCTGACGCCAGTCAATGGCACCGCGCAACGTGAGACCACGCTCCCACAACCTAACCGCTACTACAAACTTGCAACCAATCCGTTCGAAAACCTGATTGCGTCGCTGTCTGGATCGTTCAAGCTCGCCGACAACATGCAGCTGAAGGTGCAACCGTATCTTTGGTACGGATTCGGCACTGGTGGCACGCAGCACAACACCCTCTCCGAAAAGGGGTTCCTCGACGCCTCTAACCGTATTGGCGGCGGTACTGATATCAACGGCGACGGCGACACGCTCGACACCATCGTCGTGGCCAACAGCAGCGTTACCAAAACAACCCGACCTGGTGTGACTGCGGAGGTCAACTATCAGCTGGGTAACCACGCACTCAAAGCGGGTGTTTGGTACGAACGCGCGGAGCATCGTCAAACGGGGCCGGCAGTGCCAGTAAACGCAGCGGGCGAGCCCTTTGATATCTGGTTGCGCGACGGACAGATTCTTCGGCCGAATGGCACCCCCTATCAGTCTCGCGACTGGAAGACAATTAGCCCCGCCTACCAGCTCTACGTCTCCGATTCATTCAGCTTTATGAACGATCGCGGTTTGCTACAAGTGGGTCTACGTACGCCAACGGTCGAACGTAACTTCACAAACTTTGCTAGCGAAGGTACTAACTCTCAAACAACGTTCTCGTTCTCGAAGTCGTACAGTGAAGTATTGCCACAAGTGGGTGTTCGATTCAACCTCGACAAGGAGCAACAAGTTTTCGCCAATATTGGAAAAAACTTTCGCGCTCCTCCAAACTTTGCCTTTGCACCAACCAATAACAACATTCGAATCGTTAATGGCATACCAACACTAGTCGGCCAAATCGACGCCGAAACCAGTGTTAGCACCGACATTGGCTATCGCTTCCAAGGCAAGGCATTTACCTTCTCTGTGACCGGATTCGATACACAGTTCAAGAACCGACAAGCTAACGCATACGACCCCCTGTTGGATCGCAGCATCTATACCAACGCTGGCGGCGTTAATAACCGTGGCTTCGAGTTTGAGTTTGGCACGCAACCCATAAACGGTTTCTCGGCCTACGCCTCATTGACCTCGCAAAAGAGCAAAATCAAAGACGACATCACGGTTGCCAAAGGTCAAACGATTCCTACGTCTGGCAAGCAATTTACGCTTACACCCGAGCTGATGGCTGGCCTATCGGTGCAGTACTCATCGGGACCGCTCTACCTTCGCGTCAAGGCAAAACACACGGGCCGACAGTACGCCACGCTGGTGAACGACGAAAGCGTGCCAGCGTACACAACAGCTGACTTTGATGCTGGTTACAAACTACCCAATGCCGCGTTTTTTCGCAACCCTATGGTTCGATTGAACATTAGCAACCTCACGAACGAGCAGTATCGGAACCCCAGCTCGTCATCCGTCGTCAACGCGAAACCTATTGGCGCTACTCCCGCTGGCAACGTGTTTTACTACCTCGGCGCACCGCGCCTGCTCTCAGTGACCCTGAGCGCTGATTTCTAGGTCTGACACGTCGCGCTGCCGCATTGGGTCTCTTTAACGGCAGCGCATTTTGACCAACGGCCACCGATGTGTGGCCGTTTTTTATTGAGGATGACTATGCGCCCACAGCACTTACTTGGCTTATTTTCTGCGCTCGCATTGAGTCTGCTCTCTGCGGGCTGCGCGATCTCGCCGGCTGGCTCGATCCCCATTTCCAACATTACCGATGGCGCACGCGCCGAGGTTGCGATTCTCGAAACGACGGATCTGCACACCAACATTCGAAGCTTCGATTACTACAAGCTTGCAGAGGACAAATCCATTGGTTTTGAGCGGGTGGTCACGCTGATCAAACAAGCGCGCGCCGAGTTTCCAAATACGTTGTTGTTCGACAACGGCGACACGATTCAAGGTACGGCGCTAGCGGATTTTCAAGCGCAAGTGAAGCCCATTGGCTGCGATGAAACACTCGCGATGTACCGAGTGATGAACGACATCGGCTACGACGCGGCGGGCATCGGCAATCATGAATTTAACTATGGACTGTCGTTTCTGGCTCGCGTTACGGGGCAGCGCTTTAACGTTGATTTGAAGCGTGATGAAGCGCCGATGCCCAGCAAAGCCTGTGCGGGGCCTAAGTTTCCGCTGGTGCTGGCCAATGTGCTCTCCGTAAAGGATCGAAAGCCGCTCTTTAAACCGTATGTCGTGTTGAATCGTACGATGAAGATCACCGACGCGAAAGGCAACGCGGTATCTGCACCCATCAAGATCGGCGTGATTGCGTTTACACCGCCAAAAATCATGGATTGGGATCGCCGATGGCTTGATGGCGTGGTCTACACCGATGGCATCAAAGAACTTGCGGAGCAATACGTTCCCGAGATGCGGGCTCAGGGTGCGGACTTGATTGTGGCCATTTCGCACGGCGGGCTAGATGCGTCGCCGTACTTGCCGTCGATGGAAAACGCCAATTGGCACCTGGCGTTGGTGCCAGGGATTGACGTCATGCTCTTGGGTCACTCGCATCAAATTTTTCCGAACGCCGCGAGCACCGCCGCGCCGTTTAATTTGCCCGGTGTTGATAAGGTCAAAGGGCTGGTTCACGGCGTGCCCACTGTGATGGCAAATTTTTGGGGGAAATCGGTGGGCGTGGTCGCGCTCTCGATGGAGCGACGCTCTGGACGGTGGGTCGTTGACGCGAGTAAAACGCGCGTTGAGATTCGCTCGATTCAAAACGCGGATCGTAGTTTTGTTGAGCCCGCGCCTGAAGTGGCCGCGAGTGTGGAGGCTGCGCATCAAGCGACGATCGCCTATGTCAAAACGCCCATCGGAACGAGCGACTTCGCGATGAGTTCCTACTTTGCTGACGTGGGCGACATTACTGCGATTCAAATCGTGAACCAAGCACAGACGGACTATGTCACGCGATACATTCAATCGAATCTCCCGCAGTTTGCAGCGCTGCCCGTGCTCGGCGCGGCAGCGCCCTTTAAGACGGGATTTGCGGGCGGCAATGATTTCACCGATGTCGCCGCGGGCCCCATCGCGATCAACAATGCAGCGGATTTGTATCTGTATCCAAACACGCTCTACGCCGTCAAAATCAGCGGTGCGGATCTTAAGAATTGGCTTGAAGCGGCCGCGCGGCGATTCCGTCAAATTGATCCGACGCTTCGAACTGAGCAGGGTCTCATCGGCACGATGCCGGGCTACAACTTCGACATGTTTACCGACGATCGGCTGCGCTATGAGATCGACGTGACCGCAGCACCGGGGAGCCGCATCAAAGCGCTCAGCTTCCTCGGCACGCCCGTGCTACCAGGCGCGGAATTTGTAGTTGCCACCAACAACTACCGCGCGAGCGGCGGCGGCGGATTTCCAGGGATTGACGGCACCAAAACCATCATCGCTTCGCCCGACACCAACCGAGATGTATTGATCGAATACATCAAGTCAATCAAAAACATCACGCGAGCAAAACACGGCGCAACGCGGAGCTGGCAATTTAGCAAGGTGAGCACCGCGGGGCCCATCACCTTCAAATCGAGCCAAGGCAAATTGCCGTTGGCGCTCGCAGCGGGCCTGACGAACATCAGTGTGCTGCAAACCGATGATGGCAGCGGCAAATCGCTCTCAACCTATCAAATCGATTTGTCGAAATGAGCCGCGCTGTCACGCTGCTTCCCGTACTTTTGAGCCTCTTGACGCTGAGTGTGCCAGCGACGCGCGCCGTTGCTGCAGCGCCTGAACCAGATGCTCCGGTCGCTACAAATCGAGCGGCGCAGATTGATCGATGGCGAGTACATGCTGATGCAGGTCGCGATGAGCAGGCGCTTCAAAGTTTGCTGATTTACGCTCGTCAAGGCGATTCTCGAGCTGCACGAGCAGCGGGCAGCGTACTTAGCCGCCGCACCGAGCGCACAGTGGCCCTTGATGGACTGCGGTGGCTAGAGCGCGCTGCAGTGGCCGGAGACGTTGAAGCGGCAGTGGAACTGGGGCGCGTATTTTTGTTCGGGCGGCCTGCCATTGAAGTTGATTTACCCAAAGCCAAGGCTTGGTTCGAGCGCGCCAATCCCACAGCCAATGGCATCGCGGCGTATTACCTAGGTGTCATCGCGATGCGACGCTCCGATGACGCCAGTGCTGTGAAAACCGCTCTGACCCACTTTGAAATCGCAGCAAATCTCGGCGTGTCCGATGCGATGTATCGGCTTGGAAACGTCTACGCGCTCGGGGTCGGGGCGGAACCCAATCCGCAGCTTGCGATGCGCTGGTATTTGAGGGCGGCCGCGAGCGAACATCCTCTGGCGATTCAGGAAATTGCGCAGGCCTATGCCCGAGGCGACACACTGCTGCCACAAAGCGATTTCCAATCCAGCGTGATGCGAGAAGCCATGTCACACGCGCTTCGACATGCCAAATCCTTGCCGTAAAAAGCAAGTAGCTGGGTTTAACAGCTTTATTGACGTAAATCATATTATTTATGGGATTTACGTCGTTTTATTCTGTTTTTGAAGGAACGCTCCAATCATCCGTAACCCATATTTCATTGGGTTTCGAGAAAACAGCTGTTACCGAGATGGCTGGCTAGGGGTATTCCTCCAGATAATGAAATACCACTGTAACAATCGCTCGCAACAATTCATGGGCTAGAAAAGAGAAGGGTTTTCTTCTCCTCCTCACACTGAACCCATAAGGATTCATCATGCGAATGACAAAAAAATTATTGACCGGTTTCGCTGCGGCCACGGCTGCTGCGATTTCGATGTCCGCCGCCGCGCAAACGATTACTGGCGCTGGCGCAACGTTCCCGTTTCCGATCTACGCGAAATGGGCTGACGAATACAAGAAAACGACCAACGTATCGATGAACTATCAATCGATCGGCTCGGGTGGCGGCATCAAGCAAATTCAATCGAAAACGGTTGATTTCGGCGCGAGCGATATGCCCATGAAGGCAGAAGATCTCGCCAAAGACGGCTTGATTCAGTTCCCCGCGATCATCGGCGGCGTGGTGCCAGTGACCAACATGGACAGCGTCAAACCGGGCGAAATGAAGCTCACCGGCCCCGTACTCGCTGACATCTATCTCGGCAAAATCAAAAACTGGAACGACAAAGCGATCACCGATTTGAACCCCGGTTTGAAGCTTGACGGCCCTATCACGGTGGTACGCCGCTCGGATGGTTCGGGCACGACGTTCCTTTTCGTGGATTACCTCTCGAAAATCTCGCCTGAGTGGAAGACGAAAGTTGGCGTGGGCACGGCGGTCAGCTGGCCTGAGGGTGTGGGCGGCAAGGGCAACGAAGGTGTCGCTCAATACGTGCAGCGCATCAAGGGTTCGATCGGTTACGTGGAATACGCGTATGCCAAGAAAAACAAACTTGATCACATCCAACTCAAGAATCGCGATGGTCAGTTTGTGCAGCCTGACGACACCACCTTTGCCGCTGCGTCTGCTGGCGCTGACTGGAAAGGCACACCCGGCATGGGCGTGATCCTGACCGATCAAGCGGGTGCGAAGAGCTGGCCGATGACAGGTGCTTCGTTCATTCTGATGCACAAGTCGCAAGCCAAACCAGAAGCTGGCAAAGAAGTCATCAAGTTCTTTGACTGGGCGCTCAAAAACGGCCAGAAATCAGCTGCTGAGCTCGACTACGTTCCGCTGCCACCAGCAACGGTATCGTTGATCCAAGCAGAATGGAAAAAGATCACCGATGCCTCTGGCAAAGCGATTTACTAATCGTCGATTGAACCTGATGAACGCAATGCATCCGTCGCGTTCATCCCTGTGATCCCCGGTGCGGCTCTGACTCGCAACAGACTCCGATTCGTCGAGACTGATTGCGCTCAGAGCCGTGTCGTTTACAGAGAATAGAAAAAGACATGTCTCACTCCAATAGCTTCGCGCGGCAAGATGCCATCTTTGCGCGAGTCACGCAGTTTTTTGCGCTCATTGTGTTGGCAACACTGGTTGGGATCATCGCCACGCTGGTGATCGGCTCATGGCAAACATTGACGCAGACCGGTCCAAAGTTTTTTGTCTCCGACGTTTGGGATCCGGTGCGCAGCTTATTTGGCGGCATGGCCCCACTCTGGGGCACGCTGATCACAGCAACGATTGCGCTGATTGTGGGCGTGCCATTGAGCTTCGGCATCGCGATCTTTTTGACTGAGATGTGCCCACCCGCATTGAAGCGCCCGCTCGGTACGGCCGTTGAATTACTCGCGGCGATCCCATCGATCATTTACGGCATGTGGGGTTTGTTTATCCTCACGCCGCTCATCGCATCGATTCAACCCACACTCACCGCAACGCTTGGAAAGATCCCGTTGATCGGCGTGATTTTTCAAGGCCCGCCGATGGGCATTGGCGTGCTCACGGCGGGTTTGATTTTGTCGGTGATGGTGATTCCGTTTATCGCGGCGGTGATGCGCGATGTGTTTGACACCACGCCGGCAATTTTGAAAGAGTCTGCGTATGGCTTGGGCGCGACCACGTGGGAAGTCGTCTGGAACGTAGTGTTGCCGTACACCAAAACCGGTGTGATCGGCGGCATCATGCTGGGCCTCGGTCGTGCGCTGGGTGAGACGATGGCCGTCACCTTTGTCATCGGCAACGCGTACAACATCTCGATGAAGCTCTTTGAGCCGGGCAACTCGATTGCCTCGTCGCTCGCCAATGAATTCAATGAAGCCTCCGATCCGGCGCATCTGTCGGCGCTGATCACCTTGGGCTTAACGCTGTTTGCGCTGTCGTTTGTGGTGCTGGCCCTCTCGCGCTGGCTTCTAAGCTCGCTGACCGCAAAAGAAGGGAAGCGCACATGAGCAGCAAAGCACTCGCCGCGAACCCCATTTACAAGCGCCGCTTGTGGGTCAATCGCTTCAACATGACGATGTCGTTCTTGACGATGGCCATCGGCATGACGTTTTTGATTTGGATTTTGATCACGCTGTTTGGCAAAGGCTTTGCGGCCTTTGGCACAGCGCTCTTCACGCAAATGACGCCACCACCGGGAGCAGAAGGCGGCTTAGCCAATGCGATTTTTGGGAGCATCATGATCGTAGGCGCGGCGATTTTTATCGCCACACCGATTGGCATCATGACCGGTATTTATCTAGCTGAAGTGGGGCGCGATAACCGCATCGCCAAACTCACTCGCTTCATCAACGACATCCTGCTCTCCGCGCCGTCGATTGTGATCGGTCTATTTGTTTACGCGGTAATCGTGGCGCAGCTCAAACATTACTCGGGTTGGGCGGGTGCGGTGGCGCTGGCGATCATCGCGGTGCCCGTTGTGGTTCGCACCACCGAGACGATGCTGCTTTTGGTGCCCAACAGCATGCGTGAAGCGGCGGTAGCGCTGGGTGCGCCGCAGTGGCGCGTGGTGACGATGGTGACCCTGCGTGCAGTCAAAGGCGGTGTGGTGACCGGCGTGCTCTTGGCGCTGGCACGCATTTCCGGCGAGACAGCGCCGCTCTTATTTACGGCGCTGAACAACCAATTCTGGAGCACGGACATGAGTGCGCCAATGGCCAATCTTCCAGTGGTCATTTTCCAGTTTGCGATGAGCCCCTATGAAGAGTGGCAGCAGTTGGCTTGGGGCGGTGCGCTCTTGATCACATTAGCGGTGTTGGTGCTCAACATCATTGCGCGGGTTTTGTTCCGCCAAAAATCGAATTAGTAGGGGATTAGAACATGGCATTTCAAGTCAGCTTGGGCGAAAACGCGGCGGCGGTCGCGAGCGACACAAAAATTGAGCTCAAGAACGTCAATTTTTTCTACGGTGGTTTTCAGGGCCTGCGCGACATTTCGCTCAAGATTCCCGAGAAGCAAGTGACAGCGTTTATCGGCCCTTCGGGTTGCGGTAAATCGACGCTGCTTCGCACGCTCAACCGGATGTATTCGCTCTATCCCGGCCAACGTGCCGAGGGCGAAATCCTGTTTAACGGCGAGAACGTGCTCGATCCGAAACACGATCTAAACGCGCTTCGCGGTGCGATTGGCATGGTGTTTCAGAAGCCAACGCCGTTTCCGATGTCGATCTATGACAACATCGCCTTTGGTGTGAAACTCTACGAGAGCCTATCGAAAAGCGAGATGGATGATCGCGTGGAGTGGGCGCTCAACAAGGCAGCGCTGTGGAACGAAGCGAAAGACAAGCTCACGCAAAGTGGTCTGTCGCTTTCAGGCGGTCAACAGCAGCGCCTGTGCATCGCTCGCGGTATCGCTGTAAAACCGGAGGTGCTGCTCCTTGATGAGCCCACGTCCGCACTCGATCCGATTTCGACGGCGCGGATCGAAGAGCTGGTGAGTGAGCTTCGAAAGGATTACACGATTGTGATCGTGACGCACAACATGCAACAAGCTGCGCGTGTGTCGCAACACACGGCCTACATGTACTTGGGTGAGCTCATCGAATTCACGCCCACGGCGCAAATTTTTGTGAAACCCAAGGATCGCCGGACTGAGGACTACATCACCGGGCGGTTTGGCTAACCAATACGCAGCTCACGCGAACCCGTTCGGGCTGAGCCTGTCGAAGCCTTGGTGCAATGGCGCCAACCCTTCGACAAGCTCAAGGCGAACGGTAAGCTGGAATGGTGTTGCAAACCGTACAAAGCATCCACCGTTGAGCGCGCGCTGAGTCGCGCCGCACATTGACTCGCTCGATACCCGTTTTGATCGAAGGAACATTCATGGAACACACCTCCAAGCAGTTTGAACAAGAACTCGAAGACATCCGCAGCGCGCTCCTGGCGATGGGTGGCATCGTTGAAGCCCAATTAGAACGTGCGTTGCAGGCCATCGCATCGGGCGACAACGCGTTGGTCGAAGCGGTGATCCGCGAAGACAAACGCGTGAACGTGTTGCAGATGGACATTGATCGCATGGGGATGGAAACCATCGCGAAGCGCCAACCCGCAGCGGTCGATTTGCGCCAGATTTTGTGCACTATGCAAGCGGCTAATGATCTAGAGCGCATTGGCGACGAGATCAAAAAAATCGCTGAACGTGCGCAGCAGTTTCAAACGAGCGAGCGCTTTCAAACGCTGCGGCTCAATGAAGTTCGCCAAATTGGCGTGCTCGCGTCGGGCATGCTCAAAGAGGCGCTCAATGCGTTTGCTCGTTTAGACGTGATCGCGGCGGGCGAAGTGATTGGCCGCGATACGGCGGTTGATGAGGAATACGAGCGCATCATGCGGCTTTTGGTCACCTACATGATGGAAGATCCGCGCTGCATCACGGCGGGTATCGATGTGGCGTTTCTCGCCAAAGCGATCGAGCGCACTGCAGATCACACGAAAAACATCAGCGAATACGTCATCCATATCGTGCAAGGTCGCGATCCACGGCATGCGTCGAGTGTGAATTCGTAGTATCCGCTTGTTAGGCGATTGCCAAGCTCTGTATGGGCTTGAAACGATTTACTGCGATTGTCGATAATTGTTGAAATTCGCTTGAAGCCCCGGCGTATTGGGGCTTTAAGCATTTCAGCTGATGGCATGCGTTAAACTCGTACTTCCCTTTGCTCCATTGCGGCCGTGCGGCATCTTTGCCCCGCCTCGCAACACACCTTTTCAGCGATGAATCCCGACGCGGCGCCCGATCCTGCCAGTGCTCCAAAGCGCCTCACCAAAGGCTCGCAGCCGATCAAAGACAGCGCGCCGCTCGCGCTCGTTCAACGCCGCGCCGCCGAGGCGCTCCTTGCGGTGCTTGCGGGCAGCAACGCCGAATCGGCGATGGCTCGAATTGACACCAGCCAACTCGACGGCGCATCGCGCTCGGCACTCGCTGATTTGGTGCTCGGCACGCTCCGATTTTTTGGCGAAACCCGCGCCATCGTTCGTCAATTTGTTCGCGCCAAACCCGAGCCCTTGATTGAGGCGATTTTGTGGGTGGCGGTGTATCAGCTGGCGCACAGCAAAACAGCGTCGCATGTGATTGTGTCGCAAGCGGTCGCGGCGGTTGAATCGATCAACCGGGGCGCGAAAGGCTTCGCCAACGCGGTACTTCGTAACTACCTACGTGAGCCCGAAGCGGCGCTCGCTAAAGCACGCGAATCAGACGAAGGTGAATGGAATCATCCAACGTGGTGGGTGAAACGCGTACGCGCGGATCATCCCGATTGGTGGGAGCTCATTTTGCGCGGCGGCAACGCACAGGGG
>JAAFHR010000339.1 GCA_013298455.1 Betaproteobacteria bacterium
TTGGCGCGAAGGGCTTGGGCGCCACATTTAACGGCGCTTTGATGCGAACGCGTGCCCGCGCTAAATCGCTTGCTGATGCTATCGTTTTGGTCACCTCACCCGATATTTTTTCGGGCGACAACTTGGCGGCATTTGAACGACTGAAGCGCGCTTGCAAAGGCGTTTACTACGGTGGCGATTGCTACAACTTCGCGCTGGTTGCAGCGGGGCACATCGATTTAGTGGTTGAAGCCGGGCTCAAAACCGTCGACTTCGCAGCGTTGGTCAATCCCATCACTGAGGCGGGCGGTGTGTGCTGCGATTGGCGCGGAAATGCGCTCACACTCTCGAGTGACGGGACGATTGTGGCTGCGGCTAATCGGCGTTTGGCTGATGAGGTGATGGCGGTTCTCGCTCCCTCTCCCGCAGGCGGGAGAGGGTTGGGGTGAGGGTGGCAACGCATCTGAGCGATGGCAACGTGACTCTCCCGTTGGCCGCACCCCCAACCCCTCTCCCGCCTGCAGGAGAGGGGAGCCACGGCCGTGCGCACGGTGTCACGTGATTCGCATCGACCCCCTTCTCCGAGCCCTCATCGAACGCGAAGTTAACAACCGCTTCCTTGGCGGCGTGTTGTCGCCGATTTGGTGGTTAGCGCAGCCGCTCTTGACGCTCGGCGTTTATGCGCTCGTCTTTGGCTTGTTCATGCGCTCGTCGGTGCCCGCTGCATACGGCGATAGTTTCGTGGCGTATCTCGCCGTAGGCTTGTGGCCGTGGCTCGCGTTTGCTGATGCGGTGACGCGAAGCGCATCGAGTTTGATCGCGCAATCAGCGCTGATTACTCGAACGGCGCTGCCGCGTTTATACGTGCCGCTTTCAACGGTCATCGTGAGCTTCGCGCTGAATTGGCTGGCGCTCACGGCGATTGTGGTGCTCTTCAAATTGTTGGGCTTTCAAGTGTCGCTCAGCGGCATCATCATGTCGTTGCCTGCTTGGATTGCGCTGCTTCTCATCGCAATGGGGTTCGCTTGGATGGTGTCAACGGCGCAGGTGCTGGTGCGCGATGTGGAGGGCATGCTCGGGCCGCTTTTCACGTTGCTCTCGTTCATCTGCGGCATTCAATATGGACTGGAATCGATTCCAGCCGCGTGGCGCGATGTGATTTTGGCGAACCCGTTTACGCACTTGATCGCTCGAATGCACGACACGTATTTGGCGGGCGGCGCGTTCGTCTGGATTGATGCGACGTTGCTCGTTGGCGGCGCGGTGATCGCGCTCCTTGGCTACGCATTTTTTCAACGCGTTGCGCCGCATGTGGATGATTACCTATGAGCGAGGTGCTGCTCGCAGTTGACCACGTCAGCAAATTGTTTCCCAAAATCGGGCGGCATGGTGCGGGCTTTGCCGCACTCGCGCGTCTGCTTGCAGCGAAGCCGTCGAGCAACGGATTTCATGCTTTGACCGACATCGATTTCACCGTGCGACGTGGCGAATCATTCGCGCTCGTCGGTGAAAACGGCGCAGGGAAATCAACGCTTTTAAAGATCATCGCGGGCGTGTTGCAGCCGTCGCAGGGCAGCGTCACACGTCGAGGGAGCGTTGGCGCTTTGTTGGAATTGGGCTCGGGCTTTCATCCTGAGTACACGGGGCGCGAAAACTTAAAGCTCGCTGCGGCACTGCAAGGCCTCACTGGTGCTGCGTTCGACGCCAAGCTCGATGAAATCATCGCCTTTGCCGACATTGGCGAGCACATCGACGCGCCGATCAAAACCTATTCGTCGGGGATGAATGTGCGACTTGGTTTCGCGCTCGTCACCGCACTCAAACCCGATTTGCTCATCACCGATGAGGTGCTCGCCGTGGGCGACGAATCGTTTCAAAACAAGTGCATCAGCTGGATGGAGCAGTATTTGGCCGACGGCGGCACGCTGCTTTTGGTGTCGCATTCGCTGTACCACGTCAAAAAATTAGCGCAGCGCGCGCTCTGGCTCGATCACGGCAAAGTGCGTCTGCACGGCTCGGCGAGCGATGTGGCCATTGCGTACCAAGCCTTTCATGAAGAAAAACAAGCGGGCGCGAAACGAATTTCAGCGGCTGCAGACCTCACCGCGCTTGGCCAATACGCCGTAGTTGCGCTACAGATTCACGCGGTCAACGCCGATGGCATGCAGGTGAGCGGCGCGCTCAAAAGTCGTGACGGACGGCGGCCGCGCGTGGCAGTGGGCATTGTTCGAATCGACGGCACACCGGTGTATGGCACGACTTGCGAGCTCGACGCCTTCGCACTCCGAGCCACCGACGGCGGACAGTTCGAGTTTGCGCTTACTTTCAACGATTGGCGCTTGCTGCCTGGCAGCTACAAACTCAAAGCGCACGCCATGGATCCAGAAGGCATGCGGCTTTACGACACCGTGGAACGCGACTTCACGGTGTTGGGCGATTCACGGGAACTCGGTTTGGTGCGCTTGCCGCACATCTGGTCTTAGTCGAAACGACGCAGAACGCGGGCCGCAAGTCTATGGGTCGAACGCCTGTTGCTGATGGTAGTTTTAATAAACTTTCGTTCTAAAACCCTTATTTTTATTGGGTTTGGCGCTGTTTGAGAACCCATTCGATAATTAGCGATTTTTAGGCCTAACCCAAACAAAAGAAGCTGTTCGGCCAAAAGCTGCTTCTACAGAGTGTGAAAATCCACGTGCTCAAGCTGATGTTTGCGGCATTGCAACAATTTCATTTCGCTGTCTATAATCGTGGGCTTTGTTGGATCGGCATCGCTTTTCGAAGCGGCGCTCAACGAATCGAGGAACGGGTGAACGCCTCGTGATCTGTCACGAAACCGAAACCGAAATTTCTGATGATGTTGAGTGAAGTCAGCCTACAAAGCCCCACGATTCGCCGCATGCTTAAAGTGCAGTTGGCCATCACAGTGGGCTTCGCAGTGATTGCGGGGATCGTATCGGGGGAACACGGCGCAGTGTCTGCCATTTTGGGCGGGCTGACCAACGTGTTTGCTTCGATCATCTTCGTGTTTGTGGCGAACTTCGGGTTACAACGGACGCGCGGCGAAGGTCTCTGGCCCATGCTTCGCGCCGAACTGGTGAAGCTTCTCTTCATTGCCGTACAGCTCGGCTTGATTTTGAAGTTTTACGAAAAGCTGGTGCTCCCAGCGCTGTTTATTACATTTTTTGTGACGTTACTGGCTTGGCGGATGACGCTTTTGACCAAAAACTAACGGCACAGCAGAACTAGACGACAACGAGTCAATCTATGGCAAGCGGATCAGACGGCACCAAAACAGCGACGGAATACATCCAAGGCCATTTGGCGAACCAAACGTTCACCTACAGCGGCAGCACGATTCATCTCGATACGGTGGTGACGTCGTGGTTGTTGGGCGCGATTGTGTTCGGGCTCCTCTTCATGGTCTCTCGCGCTGTGAAAAAAGAAGGCGTACCCGGCAAGGCGCAGGCCTTTGTCGAAATGGTTTACGACTTTGTTGACGGCCAAGTCAAAGACATGTTCCACGGTGATCGTCGTTTCATTACGGGCGTTTGCTTCACGGTGTTCGTGTGGATTTTGGTCATGAACATGGTGAAGTTCATCCCAGTGGATTTCTTGGGTGCCTTCACGCATTTGTTCGCGCCGCACTGGAAACCCGTCGCCACGGCTGATCTCAACACCACGCTCGCGCTCTCGCTCTCAGTGATCTTTTTGGTCATCGTTTTGAGCATCAAAGCCAAGTCGTTTGGTGGCTACATGCATGAGCTTTTCTGCACGCCATTTCACGGCCCGAACATCTTCGCTGTGATCGTGTTGATCCCATTCAATTTCGCGTTTCAGATGATCGAATTGATCTCGAAACCGCTCTCGCTCGCACTGCGTCTCTACGGCAATATGTATGCGGGTGAAATCATCTTCTTGCTCATCTCGCTTTTGTCCGCTGCCGGTATTGGCGGCGTGATCGGTGGCGGTTTGCTGCACGCCGGCTGGGCAATCTTTCACATTCTCGTGGTGCCTCTGCAAGCCTTCATCTTCATGATGCTCACCGCGGTGTATCTGTCGATGGCGCACGAAGCGCACTAGGCCGCAACCGATTTACGTTTTCGCAATTCACTCTAACTTTTACTTTTCACTTAAATAGTCCCCGAAAGGAAAAATCATGGAAGCTCTCCAAAAAATCGCAATTCTGGCGTCGGTCCAGGGCTACACCGCCATCGGTATCGGCATCATCATCGGTCTGGGCGCCTTGGG
>JAAFHR010000340.1 GCA_013298455.1 Betaproteobacteria bacterium
GAAACTTGCGGCCCATTCAACTAAGTCCAACGACTTTCCATGAACCGTCCGCTTGCATTGCTAGCCTCCACAGCCATCGCCGTATTTGCTTGGAGCGTACCTGCCGCTACCGCAGTTGCCTGAGTGCTCAATGCCGAATCGACAAACGGCGCTCAAGAGAGTTTTCACCACTACTTGAGAGACAAAATGAGCGCAACGTTCCAGCCCTATGAAGACTTACTTGCCTTACTAACGTCCCTTAAAGTAAGGTAATATTCCTCGTTTACTTGTTTGTTGGGAGATCCAATGCATGTCACGTTAACCGCCAAAAGACAGGTAACATTTCCTGCGAGTGTGCTCGCCGAACTGCGGGTTGCGCCGGGTGACAAGTTAGAGATTATTCGCGGTGCGGATGGTTTTTTGATTCGACCGAAACGTGTCGATGTTTCGCGGCTAGGTTCGCTCCGTAAGACGCTCGGCGCTGATGCAGTAGCGTTTGATATCGAGACCTTCAGAAATCAGGCGTATGACGCAAAACTTCGGGATTGACACGTCCGTGCTGGTGCGGTTGGCTACTGGCCTTCCAGCTGCCGAGTTTCAAAAAACGCTTGATCGTTTGGTGCCGCTGGTTGAAAAGCAGGGCTCGCAAATCGTGGCGTCCAACCAAGTGATCGGCGAGGCCTACATTGCTTTGCAGCATCACTACGGCGTTGAAAAGTTGCAAGCGCGAGCTGCGTTGTTGGACGTGCTGCGTAGCGGTCTCGTTGAGCCGCTTCGGGGCAAATCCGCGCTCGACGCTTTGTCCGCGAAAACTGGATGTGGTCTGATGGATCGATTGATCGCTTCGGATTACGATGATCTCGGTTTCGCCACATTGACACTCGACAAAAAAATGGCAAAGCTGCCCAACTCGGTTAGGCTCTGAAGCGCGCAACGTGTTTGGATTGCGCCCCTACAGAACACTTTTGAAGGACTTCACCAACATGAACATTTCGACTCACAAGTCTTTCTCGATCGCGGCCGCTGCATTCGCTGCGTTGACCTTGAGCGCGCCAAGCGCCGCCCAACCTTGGCCCAACAAACCCATCAAATTCGTGGTTCCTTTTGCTGCGGGCGGGGCCAATGATTTGATGGCTCGCGCGGCTGCAGAGGGTGCATCGAAAGCGCTGGGGCAGCCGGTGGTGATTGACAACAAACCCGGTGCGGGCGGCACGTTGGGTGCGGATTTGGTGGCGAAAAGCGCGCCTGATGGCTACACATTTTTGGTGAGTGCGGCGGGTGTGATTTCTAATCACATGATCAAAAAATCGATGCCGTTTAAGGAATCGGATTTGGTGCCGGTGTCTTTGATTGCGCTGGCGCCGTCGGTGATCGTTGCGCCGCCGAATGCGACCTACAGCAATTTGAAAGAGTTCGTTGAGGCATCGAAGAAAGCGCCCGGCGGATTGGATTTTGCAACGGCGGGCACGGGCAGCACGCCGCATTTTGTGGCCGAGGTGTTGAAGAGCAAATACGGCGCGAAGCTGCAAGTGATTCCGTACAAGAGCGGCAACGAAAGTGCGACTGCGATCATGGGCGGGCAAGTCGGTGCTACGTCGGAGGCGAGCATCATTTCATTGCCCAAAGTGCAAGGCGGCAAGATGAAGGCGCTTGCCAATACGTGGACGAAACGCATCTCGTCGTACCCCGAGCTCACCACCGCCACGGAGCAAGGGTTCCCCGACGTCAAAATCGCGCATTGGGCGGGTGTGCATGCGCCAGCGGGCGTGGCTACTGACATCATGGACAAGCTCGCTGCCGCTATCGACTCGGCAATGAAAACGCCCGAGATTGCTAACCGGCTAAAGAATGTGGGCATCGAGCCAATGGGCGGAAGCCGCGTGTCGTTTGTGCAATTCGTCGTCGAGGAAAAAGCCCGCTTGGGTGCGATTGTGAAGGCGTCTGGGATGAAAGAGGATTGATTGGCATCGCTCAAACGTGGGGGCGATGGTGAGCGGTGATCGCAATGCGCTTCGCTACGTCACTTCGCGCGACAACGCGACGGTCAAGCGCCTAGCCACACTCAGCCATTCCGCGCCGGCCCGTCGTCGTGACGGCATGTGTTTGCTCGAGGGTGAGCATTTGGCGCAGAGCTACGCGCAGCGCGCTCGTATCGCAACGCTGGTGCTCCGTGGTGACGAGGCCACACCGCCGAGCGTTGTCATGAAAGACGGCACCGGCGGCGTATCGCTCCACCAGCTCGCGCCATCGCATCAGCGTTTGGTGGCCCAGAGCGACGAGGCGGTGGTGCTCACGCCGCGCTTATTCGATCAACTCTCCGCGCTATCAACATCGAGCGGCGTGCTGGCGATGGCGGCACTTCCCATCGCCCCGCCACTCGTAACCGGCGGTTTCGTGCTCGCGCTAGACGCGCTGCAAGACCCGGGAAACGTGGGCACCTTGATTCGCACCGCCGCCGCAGCTGGCGCATCGCAAGTGTGGCTATCAGCGGGCTGTGCGTTTGCATGGAGCGTCAAAACGCTTCGGGCGTCGCAGGGTGCGCATTTTCATATCGATGTGATTGAAGGCGTCGATCTATCCGTGGCGCTCGCCGCGTTTCAAGGAGAGCGCTGGGCGACGCTGCCCCGGGCCTTGCCCGGAATGGCCAGCGCTATGGCAATTCATGAACTCCGCCACGCAAAGTTTTCGAGGGACACGGCGCTGATTTTGTCGAACGAAGGCAATGGGCTCTCCCCAGCGCTTTATCCCGCTGTGACGCACGGTTTGAGTATTCCAATGCACAATGGCATTGAATCGCTCAATGTGGGCGTGGCTGGGGCGTTGGCGCTGTATGCGGTGGCACAGAGCGTCAGAGCTTGATCGCTGGGCGTGGCGACGACCTTAGTCGTTCACATAGGAACCGTTCGCCCTGAGCTGGTCGTTGGGTTGATGGCGTGCCACCAAGGCTTCGACAAGCTCAGCCCGAACGGAAAATGGCTGCTCGTTCTTCGTGAGCCTTTCGGTACGGGGTTGATCGCAACGAGGCGCGCCAGTGGCGGATCAATGCGCCTGAATGATTCGCAACATCCGCCGCAGCGGCTCGGCAGCGCCCCAGAGCAATTGATCGCCGATGGTGAACGCGCCCAAATACTGCGGCCCCATGGCGAGTTTGCGGACGCGTCCAACGGGAATCGTCATGGTGCCTGCAACGTTCATCGCGGTTAGGTTTTTCTCGGTCGCTTCGCGCTGATTCGGCACGAATTTCACCCAATCGTTGTCGTTGGCGATCATCGCTTCGATGTCGGCGAGCGGCACGTCTTTTTTAAGTTTGAACGTGAGCGATTGCGAATGGCAGCGCATTGAACCGACGCGAACGCAAGTCGAATCAATCGGGATTTCGGCGCTGCCGAACATCTTGCCGAGGCCCATAATCTTGTTGGTCTCCGCGCCGCCTTTCCACTCTTCAAGGCTGGTGCCGTCGCCACGGTCGGCGTCGATCCACGGGATCAAGTTGCCACCGAGCGGCACGCCGCGGAAGTTGGCCGTTTCTTCGGGCGTGAAAGTGCGTTGCTTCTCGGTAACGACACGATCAATTTCGAGGATCGCGCTCGCCGGATCATCGAGCAAGTTTTTGACCGATGCGTAGAGCGAGCCGTATTGCGTGAGCATTTCGCGCATGTTGGCGGCGCCGCCGCCCGATGCCGCTTGATACGTGGAGGTTTGCATCCATTCAACGAGCCCCGCTTTGTAGAGCGCGCCCACGCCCATCAGCATGCAGCTCACGGTGCAGTTGCCGCCGATGTAATCCTTGATGCCTTTTGAGAGCGCCGTTTTGATGACGGGCATGTTGATCGGATCGAGGATGATGATCGCGTCGTCATTCATGCGAAGCGTTTTCGCAGCGTCGATCCAGTAGCCCTTCCAGCCCGTAGCGCGAAGCGGCGCATAGACGGCTTTCGTGTAGTCACCGCCTTGGCAGGTGATGATGACATCCATGCCCGAGAGTTTTTTAATGTCGTTACCGTCTTGCAAAATCGGGTCATACGTTTTGCAGCCGTCAATCTTCGGTGCGGTTTTACCGGCAGAAGAGGTGCTGAAAAAGGTGGTCTCGATCGTGTCAAAGTCGCGCTCGGCGCTCATGCGTTGCATCAGCACCGAACCAACCATGCCACGCCAGCCGACTAAGCCTACGCGTAAAGACATGTTGTTCTCGTGAAAGGGTTGTTTGGATTGGATTTGCTGCGCTGCAGCGAATTCGTAAGAAT
>JAAFHR010000341.1 GCA_013298455.1 Betaproteobacteria bacterium
TCTCGGTGGTGACACCGGTTTGCAGAAATTCGTTATAGGAAACAATCTGTGTTTGCAAAAGATACGGCACCGGCAGGCCGGCGGTGCGTGAGCCAAAGCTCTTGCGAATACGTTTCTTTTCGGCGAAGGAGTACGTCATGAGTTCCTCAACAGTGGTGAGCTTCGACGCTTTGGAGAAAGCATCGGGAGCGTGATGTCGCTCTCGAATAAATGCTGCGTGGGTTTAATAGGCAACGATTTATTCGAGAGCCGTTTATAAAAACGGCGAAGGGGCAGGAAGAGTTTTAGCTCTCCAAGCCCCCACTCATCAGGTAAACAATTACTTGATATCGGCTTTCGCGCCAGCTTCTTCGAGCTTCTTCTTAGCGGCTTCAGCGTCAGCTTTTGGCATCGCTTCTTTAACCGTCTTAGGCGCACCGTCAACCAGATCCTTAGCTTCTTTCAAGCCCAGACCAGTGATTTCGCGAACTGCTTTAATCACACCCACTTTGTTTGCGCCAACTTCTTTGAGTACGACGTCAAACTCGGTCTTCTCTTCAGCAGCAGCTGCAGCACCGCCACCACCGCCAGCGGCAGGCGCTGCCATTGCAGCGGCAGATACCCCGAATTTCTCTTCAATTGCTTTTACGAGCTCGTTCAGATCCATCACCGACATCGTGTCGAGTGCGGCGAGGAAGTCATCTTTGTTAAAGGCCATGTTGTTTTCCTAAATATCTTGTGTAAGGTTCAATGAATCAGTTATGCAGCGGCGGCTTCAGGGGCAGCAGCTTCGGCTGGACCACCTTTTTTGTCGGCCACAGCAGCCAGCACGCGAGCGAAGCGCGCCACTGGTGAATTGAGCAAGCCCGCTATTTGGGCCAGCAACACTTCACGACTTGGGATGTTGGCCAGCACCGCGACAGCGGCTTTGTCCAACGCCCGACCTTCGAACGCGCCCGCCTTGATGACGAGTTTGTCGTTGGTCTTTGCGAAGTCGCTCATAACTTTTGCAGCAGCAACAGCGTCGGGCGAGAAACCGTAGATCAGCGGCCCGGACATTTCGCCCGATACCACTTCAAACGGCGACCCAGCAACAGCGCGACGCGCGAGCGTGTTTTTCAACACGTGAAGGTAAACACCCTTCTCACGCGCCGTACGGCGCAGCTTGGTCATGTCCGACACCGTCGTGCCACGATACTCAGCCATCACGAGTGAGAGCGACTTGTCTACTTGCGCTTTCACTTCGTCGATGACCGCGGCTTTTTCAGTGCGATTTAGACTCAAATTAATCTCCTGTATCTCTCGTGATTTTTAAGGCCACGAGATGGGTTTCAGCGACCTTGCCGCACTGTGAACCCCAGCGCCACTCGCGTAGCGCTTGAATTTTTGTACAGCGGGACCGCCATCTACGCTGACCGTGCATTGCTGCTCGATTAAGTGGCCTCCCGAAAGTGGGTAGCCCCGTCAGCGGTCTTGGATAGCTCAGCGACTTTGCTTCACAAAATCTCTGACCCACCAAATAGTGTGGCCGCCCAATCAATGAGCGGCCGTGAGTTTTGTTACTGCGCTACGGGCGCTGATCCGAACGAACCTGCATCAACGCGAACGCCTTTGCCCATGGTGCTCGAAACGCTGACCTTCTTGAGGTAAACGCCCTTGCTGGAAGCTGGCTTCGCCTTTTGCAGCGCTTCAACGAGCGCGCGCAGGTTGGTCTCGAGCGCTGACACTTCGAACGATGCGCGACCGAGTGTGGCGTGCACGATGCCCGCCTTATCGGTGCGGTACTGAACCTGACCGGCTTTGGCGTTTTTGACTGCGGTTGCAACGTCTGCCGTAACCGTGCCCACTTTCGGGTTTGGCATCAGACCACGAGGACCGAGGACTTGGCCCAAGGTACCCACGATACGCATTGCATCGGGTGACGCGATCACAACGTCGAAGTCCATGAAGCCGCCTTTGACGCGCTCTGCCAGATCTTCGAAGCCGACGACGTCGGCGCCGGCTGCTTTCGCTTCTTCAGCTTTTGGGCCTTGCGTGAACACGGCAACGCGAACGGTTTTACCCGTACCCGCTGGCATCACAACAGAACCGCGAACGGTCTGGTCGGACTTTTTGGCGTCAATACCGAGGTTAACTGCTACGTCAATCGATTCATTGAACTTGGCGGTGGCGGTAGCCTTGGCGAGCGTCAAGGCATCGGCCACGGTGTAGAACTTGTCGCCGTCGACTTTGCCGACGAGCGCTTTTTGGCGTTTGGTGAGCTTTGCCATGATTAGTTCACTCCCTCAACAGTAATGCCCATCGAGCGTGCGCTACCTGCGATGGTGCGCACTGCTGCATCCATATCAGCGGCGGTGAGGTTCGGCATTTTGACTTTGGCGATGGCTTCGGCTTGAGCGCGCGTGAGCTTGCCGACTTTGTCGGTATGCGGCTTCGGCGAACCCTTTTGAACTTTAGATTCCTTCTTGATCAGGTACGTCGCTGGCGGCGTGCCCATGATGAAGGTGAAACTCTTATCCGCAAATGCGGTAATCGTCACGGGAATTGGCATGCCGGGCTCCATACCTTGGGTCTGCGCGTTAAACGCTTTGCAGAATTCCATGATGTTGAGGCCGCGCTGACCAAGGGCCGGACCGATTGGCGGAGAAGGATTGGCCTTTCCCGCAGGGACTTGCAGCTTAATAAAGCCGACGATTTTCTTTGCCATGATGGCTCCTAGTTTGGGTGCTAACGAGCGCCGGTTTTACGGCACTCTCCCCGTTAAAAACGACCGGATCGACGATCCGATCACTTAAAAAATTAAGCTTTCTCGACCTGTCCGAAATCGAGCTCGACGGGCGTGGCACGACCGAAAATCATGACCGACACGTGCAGCTTTGATTTTTCGTAGTTGACGTCTTCCACATTGCCCATGAAATCCGCAAATGGGCCATCTTTGACGCGAACCGCTTCGCCGACAGAGAACAGAATCTTGGGCTTCGGCTTATCGCCACCGACTTGAATCTGCCCGAGGATCGTTTCGACTTCCTTGGCGCTAATCGGCGCAGGCCGTGTAGCGGTGCCGCCGATGAATCCGGTGACTTTCGGTGTGCTCTTGACCAAATGCCACGAGTCGTCGGTCATGTCCATTTCAACCAAAACGTAGCCGGGGAAAAACTTCCGTTCTGAAGCTTTTTTCTGGCCGTTTTTGATCTCAATGACCTCTTCGACAGGCACCAATACTTGGCCGAACTGATCCGACACTTCAGAGCGAGCAATACGCTCAACGAGTGCGCGCTGCACGGTTTTTTCGAAGCCTGAAAACGCGTGCACGACGTACCAGCGCTTCGGCTTGGTGGCGGGCGCTTCAGTAGCTACTGAGACTGCTGTGCTGTCGTCGTTCATGGGTTTCTGCGGTGAAGATCAATCAATCGGCGCTTCGTCACGATGCGGTTTAACCGCGCTTGGTCAACCAAGCAATCAGGTATCCAATGGCGGTATCAACCGCGAACAAGAAAATCGCCATCACGACCGCAAACACGAACACGATCAAAGTCATTTGAATCGTTTCTTTACGTGTAGGCCACGCGACCTTTTTGCCCTCGTCAATCGATTCGCGAGCGAACTGCACAAAAGTTTTGCCTTGCGTAGACAGATACGCTACACCAGCACCAGCCGCTAGACCGGCGATGATCATCGCCAAGCGAACGACCAATGGCGATTCCGCAAAGCGATAAAAACCAAACACGCCCAAGCCCACGCAGGCCAGCGAGCCAATAACAATGAGCCAGTTTTTTGCTGTGTCGTTCATGGAGAAATCTGTTTGCTTTCGAGCGGACGCCACGGGAGCGGTGGCAGGGGCGGAGGGAATCGAACCCCCATCGACGGTTTTGGAAACCGTAGCTTTACCACTAAGCTACGCCCCTTCATTTGAGGCGTGCAGCGATTGCCACACGCCGTACTGCTTACTTGATGATCTTAGAAACAACACCCGCACCGACGGTTCGGCCACCTTCGCGGATGGCGAAGCGGAGCTTCTCTTCCATCGCGATCGGGTTGATCAGCGCAACCGTCATCTTCACGTTGTCGCCTGGCATCACCATTTCGGTGCCCGCTGGCAGTGTGACCGAGCCCGTTACGTCCGTGGTGCGGAAGTAGAACTGAGGACGGTAGTTGTTGAAGAATGGGGTGTGACGACCACCTTCGTCCTTGGAGAGAACGTAGATTTCGCATTCGAAATCGGTGTGTGGGTTGATT
>JAAFHR010000342.1 GCA_013298455.1 Betaproteobacteria bacterium
GTTAGGAACAACGCGTGGCGTTAAATCCAGCAGCAAAATCGGGCGACAAATACGGCGACCTAAAACGTCGCCTTTTGTTCTTGTTGGGCGCGCTAATTGTTTACCGCATCGGCACCCACGTGCCTGTGCCGGGAATCAACTCAGCAGTCCTCGAAGAGCTATTTAAATCGCAGCAAGGCGGAATCCTTGGCATGTTCAACGTTTTCTCGGGCGGGGCGCTCTCGCGCTTCTCGATTTTGGCGTTGGGCATCATGCCCTACATTTCCGCCTCCATCATCATGCAGTTGGCGTCGGTCGTTGTGCCGTCGCTTGAGGCATTGAAGAAGGAAGGCGAAGCGGGGCGCCGAAAGATTACTCAGTACACGCGTTACGGTACTGTGATTCTTGCAACCTTCCAAGCTACCGGCATTGCCATCGCCCTGGAAAGCCAACAAGGTCTGGTGCTTGATCCGGGGATGGCATTTCGCTTGATCACGGTTATCACGCTGGTCACGGGTACGATGTTTCTGATGTGGCTCGGCGAGCAAATCACAGAGCGCGGTTTGGGCAACGGTATTTCGATTCTAATTTTTGCGGGTATCGCTGCTGGGCTGCCAGCGGCCATCAAAAACACCCTCGAGCTTCAGTCTTCGGGCAACCTGAGCATTCTCAAGCTATTGTTCCTTATCGCCTTGGTGGTCGTTGTCACTGCTGCTGTGGTGTTCTTTGAGCGCGCACTCAGAAAGGTGTTGGTCAATTACGCCAAACGCCAAGTCGGTAACAAAGTCTACGGCGGCCAAACGTCGCACCTGCCTTTGAAGCTCAACATGGCCGGTGTCATCCCGCCGATTTTTGCGTCGAGCTTGATTTTGTTTATCCCGACCATTCTCGGCTTTATGGGTCCAGCAACCGGGCCGCAGTGGTTGCGTGACCTCGCGGCGATTCTGAGCCCGGGGCAGCCCATCTACATGATGGTTTACGCAGCGCTGATTGTGTTCTTCTGTTTCTTCTACACGGCGATTCAGTACAACCCGAAAGAGACCGCGGAAAACCTCAAAAAGGGCGGTGCGTTCATTCCAGGTTATCGCCCCGGTGACCAAACTGCTAAGTACATCGAAAAAATTACGACGCGTTTAACGCTCATCGGCGCGATCTACATCACCATCGTGTGTTTGATTCCCGAAGTGCTCATCAGCGCGTGGAACGTTCAGTTTTATTTCGGCGGCACGTCGCTGCTGATCGTGGTGGTCGTCGCTATGGATTTCATGACGCAGGTTCAGGCCTACATGATGTCCCAGCAATACGACTCACTGCTCAAGAAAGCCAACCTGAAGGGTGGACTCAAAGTCTAGTATGTCGAAAGAAGACACCATTCAGATGCAGGGTGAGATCCTTGAAATGTTGCCCAACGCAACCTTTCGGGTCAAGTTAGAAAATGGACACGTCGTCCTAGGCCACATCTCCGGCAAGATGCGGATGAATTACATAAAAATTTTGCCGGGTGACAAGGTAACGGTTGACATGACGCCGTATGACTTGACACGGGCACGGATCACATTCCGCGCCAAATAACAAACTAACAGGAAACGACTCATGAAAGTCAACGCATCGGTAAAGAAGATTTGCCGCAACTGCAAAATCATTCGCCGCAAACGCGTGGTTCGTGTTATCTGCACGGATCCACGTCACAAGCAGCGCCAAGGCTAATCGGAAGGAGATCAGACAATGGCACGTATCGCCGGGGTCAACATCCCCAACCAAAAACATGCATGGATCGCGATGACCGCGATTTTTGGCATTGGCCACACACGCGCTCGCATGGTTTGCGACAAAGCAGGTGTTCCCCAAGACAAGAAGGTCAAAGATTTGACCGACGCTGAGCTCGATAAGCTGCGTGAGCAGATCGGCCAGTTCTCGGTCGAAGGTGATCTTCGTCGTGAAGTCACGATGAGCATCAAGCGCTTGATCGACTTGGGTTGCTATCGCGGCACCCGTCATCGCAAAGGCCTGCCAGCACGTGGTCAGCGCACTCGCACCAACGCTCGCACCCGCAAAGGCCCCCGCAAGGCCATCGCCGGTAAGAAAGGCTAAAGAGACATCATGGCTCAAGCATCCGCAAAAAACGCGTCCGCCGCACGCGCACGTAAAAAAGTTAAAAAGAACGTTTCCGAGGCGATCTGCCACGTACACGCGTCTTTCAACAACACCATCATCACAATCACCGACCGCCAAGGTAACGCTCTGTCATGGGCAACCTCGGGTGGCGCTGGTTTCAAAGGTTCGCGTAAGTCAACCCCATTCGCCGCACAGGTTGCTGCTGAAGCCGCCGGTAAAGTCGCGGTTGAGTGTGGTGTGAAAAACATCGAAGTACAGATCAAAGGCCCAGGCCCAGGTCGTGAGAGCGCGGTTCGCGCATTGAACGCCCTTGGCATCAAGGTCACCAGTATTTCCGACGTTACGCCGGTGCCACACAATGGCTGCCGTCCGTCCAAACGTCGTCGCATGTAATCACACAGGAGAAAACTCATGGCTCGCTATACCGGCCCCAAGTGCAAGCTCTCCCGTCGTGAGGGCACCGATCTATTTTTAAAGAGCGCACGTCGCTCGCTCGACAGCAAGTGCAAACTCGCTGCTGCGCCCGGACAACACGGCGCAAAGAGCGGACAACGCACGTCAGACTACGGTCTGCAGTTGCGCGAAAAGCAAAAGCTTCGTCGTATCTACGGCGTGCTCGAGCGTCAATTCCGTCGCACGTTCTTTGAAGCGTCGCAGCGTAAAGGCTCGACAGGTGAAAACCTGTTGAAGCTGCTCGAATCGCGTCTTGACAACGTTGTCTATCGCATGGGCTTCGGCTCCACGCGTGCAGAGGCTCGCCAATTGGTCAGCCACAAGGCAATTTTGGTCAATGGCAAGATGTGCAACATCCCGTCGGCGATCGTCGCGTCTAACGCCGTGATCAGCGTCGTTGACAAGTCAAAAGCTCAAGCTCGCATCGTCGAAGCTTTGGCCTTGGCTGAGCGCATCGGCTTCCCAGGTTGGGTTGACGTGAACGCCAAAGAAATGAAAGGCACGTTTAAGCACGCGCCTGACCGTACCGAGTTTGCGTCCGACATCAACGAGAGCTTGGTTGTCGAGTTGTACTCGAAGTAATTTTGGACCTCACAATAAAGGAAATGTATGCAGAGTAACGCTTTTTTGAAGCCCCGCAACATTGAGGTTCAAGCTACCAGCCCATCATCGGCTCGCGTCGTGATGGAGCCGTTCGAGCGTGGCTACGGCCACACGCTTGGCAATGCGCTTCGCCGCGTATTGCTGTCGTCGATGCCCGGATACGCGCCGACCGAGGTTTCGATCTCGGGCGTCGTGCATGAGTATTCCGCGCTCGAAGGCGTGCAAGAAGACGTGGTTGACCTGCTCCTGAACCTCAAGGGCGTGGTCATCAAGTTGCACAATCGTGACAACGCTGTGTTGACGTTGAAGAAAGAAGGCGCGGGTCCTGTGACCGCGGCTGACATCGAATCGTCGCACGAAGTCGAAATCATCAATCCAGAGCACATCATCGCGAATTTGACCTCGGGCGGTAAGCTCGATCTAGAAATCAAAGTGGAGCGTGGTCGTGGTTATGTGCCTGCAACGGTTCGCACCGCCGCTGGCCAAACTGGCAATCGCAAAGTCGGCTCGATCCTTTTGGACGCTTCGTTTAGCCCGGTCAAGCGAGTCAGCTACTTGGTGGAATCGGCTCGCGTTGAACAGCGCACCGATCTCGACAAGCTCGTGCTCGATATCGAAACCAACGGTGCGATTGAGCCCGAAGGCGCAGTTCGCTACGCAGCGAGCATCCTCGTGGATCAACTCTCCGCGTTTGCTGATCTCAAGGGCACCGACATGCCAGCGCTCGAGCGTGCTTCGGCATCGTTTGATCCTGTCTTGTTGAAGCCGGTCGACGATCTCGAGCTCACGGTTCGCTCAGCCAACTGCTTGAAGGCAGAAAATATTCACTACATCGGCGATTTGATTCAGCGCAGCGAAACGGAGCTTTTGAAGACTCCGAATCTCGGCCGCAAATCGCTCAACGAAATCAAAGAAGTGCTCTCGCAACGCGGTCTCGCGTTGGGTACCAAGATCGACAACTGGCCTCCGGCTGGTCTCGATCGCGGCGGCAACTAGAAAGGGAGCAGGAGAAACATCATGCGTCACGGAAACGGACTTCGCAAACTCAACCGAACCAG
>JAAFHR010000344.1 GCA_013298455.1 Betaproteobacteria bacterium
AAAAAATCTACAAAATCGCTCTTCACATAGCGAAGCGCCCGCAGGTAATTCAACTCATCATTTGTGAACCGAAGCTCGCAGAGCGAATCAATCTCTCGATTGATCTCCGCCGCGTAAGGCGCCAGCGCCACGCCCTGTGATCGACACTTAAACCGATACTCCACCTGCGCCGCAGGAAACTGATGCAGCACCGCCTGCATCATCGTAAATTTGTAGAGATCGGTGTCGAGGAGAGAGTGGATGATCAAAGGGGCTCGATGTGCGTCGGCGGCCCGTGCGGGCCGCGAAGCGTCAAGTGTAGACAAGGCGTGTGCCGCGCGGCGGAGGTTGCTCGAAATGTAGGCGCGACCCTGGTCGCGCTTCCTGGCACTCTATTTATCTCAGTTCGGGCTGAGGCTGTCGAAGTCGTGGCGGTGCGCCACCAACCCTTCGACAAGCTCAGGGCGAACAGCATGCGACCGTCGTAGTCGTAGGGTGGGCACCCTGTGCCCACCAAAAGGATGCGAATCAGAGTGAGGCGCATGCGGAGGATTGGTGGGCAGGGGCTGCCCACCAATCCTCCGCTACGGCTCGTTCGAGTGTAGCTGTTATGGTGGGCACAAAAAAGCCCGCAAAAAGCGGGCTTTGCGGGGTAATTCGCCAATCTCGAATCACAAATCCAACGAAATTTTCTTCTGCTCCACAACGCGCTTCCACTTGGCGACTTCGCGTTGAATTTGCGCTCTGAACTCGGCGGGGCTGTTGCCGATAGGCAGGGCGCCGTTTTCGTCTAGCTTTTTGAGCATGTCGGGGTCTTTGAGTGTGACGAGTACCGCGTCGTAAATCTTTTTGATCACGTCAGCGGGGAGCCCTGCGGGGCCAATGAGTCCGAACCACGTATCGGCTTCGTAGTTGGGCAAACCGAGCTCGGCAAACGTTGGCACATTCGGGAGCGCCGGTGAGCGGCGCGGGTAGGCGATGCCCAGCGGGATGAAGTTGCCCGCTTTGATGTTTTGAAGCGAGGAGGAGAGGTTGTCCCACATGATCGGCACGTTGCCCGCGAGCACGTCGGTCACTGCGGGGCCGGCGCCTTTGTAAGCGATGTGTTGCGCGTCGCCGCCGATTTCAACTAAGAAAAGCTCCATCGCCAAGTGGCCGACGCCGCCCGCGCCAGAGCTGGCGTAGCTGTGTTTGCCGGGATTCTTTTTGAGCTCATCAACGAATGATTTGTAATCCTTGAACGGGAAGTTTTTATTCACAAAGATCACGCCGGGGACAGACGCGATATTGGTGATGTGCGTGAACTGCGTCATCGGGTCGAGCTTATTGTTTTTGTACGCGACGATGTTGGTGCCCATGGTTGACACCGAGCCCATGCCAATCGTGTAGCCATCAGCAGGCGCTTTGGCGATTTCCGCAGCGCCAATCGAGCCGCCCGCGCCAGCGCGGTTTTCAACGATCACAGGTTGCCCCAGAATCGGTGTGAGCTTATTCGCAACGATCCGCGCCACGATGTCGGTCGAGCCGCCGGGCGCGAAGGGAACGATCAATTTGATCGGCTTGTTGGGGTAGGCTTGGGCGAAGCTAACGCTTGCGGCGAGCGCTGCGGTGAGCGCGGTGATTGTTTTGATGAGACGCATGGGTGATTCCTCCTGAGACTTTTTCGGTTGGCTGTGGCGTGGTGCTCCGCGATGGCTCCTCTCCCTCCGAGGGCGAGCTTCCCTACAATTCCTTCCCCTTCAAGACGGAGATTAGGAGGGGGATGGTTTTTCTTGCGATCTCGCTAAAAACCATCCCCACCCTAGCCCTCTCATCGAAGGGGAGGGGACGCTACGGAGCGACTACTGGCGAGAGCAGTGTAGGGCTTAGAAGGGCAGTTTCAGACTCGGGTCAACCCGAGCGAATTGGGCGCGGAAGTCTTCTTGGATGCGCGTTAACGCCGCGGGCGTGTCGGCCTCAAACCGAAGCACGATCACTGGCGTGGTGTTGGATGCGCGCGCCAATCCGAAGCCATCGGCGTATTCAACGCGCATGCCGTCGATCGTTGCGATTCGCGTGTAGTTGGTGAATTGCGCCGTTGCTTTGAGCGATTCCATGAGCTTGATGTGGTCGCCCTCGGCGCATTTCACGTTGAGCTCGGGGGTGGACGGCGCGTTGGGTAAATCCTCTAAAACTTTGCTGGGGTTTGCTGACTTTGAAACGATTTCGAGCAAGCGCGCGCCGCAGTAAATCGCATCATCAAAACCATACCAACGCTCTTTAAAAAATATGTGTCCGCTCATCTCACCAGCGAGCGGTGAACCCGTTTCTTTGAGCTTCGCTTTGACGAGCGAATGACCGGTTTTCCACATGAGCGGAACGCCGCCATGATCAAGGATGTATTTGTCCAACAGCCGCGTGCATTTCACGTCGTAGATGATCGTTGCGCCGGGGTTCCGTGAGAGCACATCGCCCGCAAACAGCATCATCTGCCGATCCGGAAAAATGATCTCGCCGGATTTGGTGACGATGCCCAAACGATCGCCATCGCCGTCAAACGCGAGCCCCAATTCCACATCCGTTTCTTTGACGACTTTGATGAGGTCTTCAAGGTTTTCCGGCTTCGACGGATCGGGATGATGATTCGGAAAATTGCCGTCGATCTCGCAGAACATTTCCACGACGTCGCAACCCATCGCCCGAAAGATTTTTGGAGCTAATTCGCCTGCTGCACCATTGCCGCAATCAACGGCGATCTTCATCGGGCGAGCCATCTTTACGTCGCTCACGATGCGATCCACGTAGGCTTGTTTCACATCAGCGGCGGTGAGTTTTCCCGCACCTGTTTTGACGTCACCCGTTTCAGCGCGGCGCTTGATCGATGCAATGTCTTCGCCATAAATCGCCTCGCCCGCGACTACCATTTTGATGCCGTTGTAATCGGGCGGATTGTGCGAGCCGGTCACACTCACGCACGAACCGGTTTTCAAATAATGCCCCGCGAAATACGCCACGGGCGAGGGCACCAAACCCAAGTCAATCGCGTTGCAGCCCGCAGCCGCCATGCCGTCGCGCAAAGCTTGCGAGAGCGCCGGTCCCGACAAACGACCATCACGCCCCACTGCAAACGTGTCCGCCCCGCGCTCGATCGACATCGAACCCAGCGCTTGGCCAACGGCGTAGCAAATCTCAGGCGTGAGCGTTTTGCCAACGATGCCACGGATATCGTAGGCCTTAAAAATTTCAGGAGGAAGCGAGAGCGTCATGCGTTAGTTTTTGATTTCAAAAGTGGACAAAGATTTCCCTGACTATCAACTTGACTCAGAACTGAGATCGACGCCGCGCGTTGTCATGTTGAGCGGCGCGAAACATCGGGTGGGAAGCAGACCTGACCGTAGGGAACGCGCTGGGTGCGTTGCTGATCCTTCGCTCGGCTCAGGATGACATTTCCTCAACTGATTCAGGTTGATAAACAAAAAGATTTTTTACACCATGGCGGCGGCCGTTGTGGATCGCGTTGCCGTTGGCAGCTTGAGGGCATGAACCAATAACAGCTTTTCGTTCAAATGCCAAAATTAGTATGGGCTTGGACAAGTTTTAGTAATATTTCATAAACTATGTTTTTATCGCGCTACGCCAATATTTGATTGGCATTAATCGATAAAGTCAGGAATTTCAAACGGCGAACCAAACCGACGTCCATTTCAGCTATCCTGAACGCCATGAAACGCCTCACCCAAGCCCCCAATCTCGCCATCGCCACCCTCTGGGCTGATGCGTTGGAGCGCCAAGGCATCGCCACGAGTTTGCAGCGGCAATACCTGGCAGGCGGCGTCGGCGACCTAGCGCCCGATCAAAGCCTGCCGGAAATTTGGATTACTGAACCGCATCAGGAAGCCCGCGCGCTTGCACTTCTCAACGAGTTGAAAAACGTCCCGCAACGCCGCTGGATGTGCGTTTGCGGAGAATTGGTCGAGGGCGGTTTTGAGCAGTGTTGGAAGTGTGGGGAGATGATGCGGGTGTAGCGCCCGAGTGTAGGAGCGGTTTACCGCGAATGGTCTGACGGGAGAGCGTTGGTGTGGCGGGAGTTTCGCGGCAAGCCGCTCCTACAGCGCGCGCAACTCCCGCGTTTGCAGCGCTCGCCACATCATCTGGAGCGGTTTACCGCGAATGGTCTGACGGGAGAGCGTTGGTGTGGCGGGAGTTTCGCGGCAAGCCGCTCCTA
>JAAFHR010000345.1 GCA_013298455.1 Betaproteobacteria bacterium
CCTGCGCTTCCGTGGCGGGCACGCGCTGCACCCGATGCGTACCCGATTCAAATTTGAATTTCGAATACGCGCCTTGGCCGTTGATCCGCGCGATCACTTCACGGTAGCCGCCCAGCTCGCTCTCGTTCGACGAAACGATCTCGACTTGATAGCGCTGTCGCTCGGCAAATCGCGTGTACATCCGAAGCAAATCGCCCGCAAACAGCGCCGATTCATCACCGCCCGTACCCGCGCGAATTTCAAGAAAAATATTTCGCTCGTCCGACGGGTCTTTGGGCAAGAGCGACAGCGTGAGCTCTTTATCGATCCGCTCAATGTCGGCCTTCGCGCTCTCGATTTCTTCCTGCGCCATGTCCTTCATTTCAGGATCAGCAAGCATCTCCTGCGCACCGGCCAAATCGGCTTCGCGGGATTTGAACGACTTAAACATCGCAGCAATCGGATCGATATCTGAGCGCTCTTTTGAGAGCGCCCGATAACGATTCATGTCGTTCGTCACCGATGGATCAGACAGCAGCGACTCCACCTCAACCAAGCGTCGTTCGAGCTGTTCAAGTTTGATGCGAAAAGTGTCTTTCATAGCGCCCAGAAAACAAAAAAGCCACGCATTGCCCTACGTCACCGTGCGAAAAACCGCAGGCGATGGAAGCAGGGGAGCGTGGCTAAAGATACATTTGCTTAGATTTTAGGCGATCCCAAGTTTCGGGAGAAAAAGCACCTTTATGAAACCCATTGGCGCGTTACTGTTCGGACTCATTTTTGGAGGTGCGGGCCTCGCTGTTTTTTTGCATGCTGGTCGAAACGAAGCGTTTGGTTTGGTGCACATCGTGCCGGGTCTTTTCGTGCTCTTCGGATCGGTTTTGCTTTGGACGGCCTTGCGCGGCTTCATCGATGCCGCAAGACTTCGCGGCAGCTCGCTCCGAGTTGATCCGAAAGTGACCGACGCGGGCGAGGCGGTGCGCGTCACGCTTGTTGTCAGAAACGAGGGACTCGTAGAGCGCGTCGTGCGCTTTGCCTTGGTGGAGCAGCGACACGATGAGGGCTGGAGCGACGAGCGAGAGATTGTGGTTTCGGCGAAGATTCAGTCGGGTTTGCTGCAAGCCCACGCCCGCATCGACATGCCGCAAGATGCGTCCGCCGGAACTGGCACGAGCCGTTGGCTAGTGCGCGCGGAGATTGCCGGGCTCAGCTACGCGCCGCTGGAGCAGTCCATCGATGTGCGACCGTTGACGATTCGGCGTAGCGGTTCCGGTGGATTGAGCGCATTGCCTTCACAATCGCTCGCAACTTCCAGCCTACCAAGGCGCGATACGCCTTTGTTGCCCGAGCTGCGGCCAGCGTCGCCGCCGCTCGAATGGGCTGGCTCGCAGACTGCTACGCGCGTTCTGGGCGCTGTATTGCTCGTGTTCGGTGTCGGATTCGCCTACGCGCCGCTGCGTAACCTTCGATTGCCCCGCGATCTGAGTCGATGGTTTGAGCTTGGCGAATTGTTGTTTCATCTGCCGTTTGTCGTGGGAGGTTTGGTTGTTGCGCTTTTGGGATTGGTTGTTTTGACGCTGCGAACGCACGTTCGAGTGAGTCAAGAGGGCATCAATTCAACGTGGACGACTTTGTTCATTTTTAGTCGAAGGCAGCATGTCGCGCCCAACGACGTGCAGGCGCTGCGTCCGACTGTGACATCACGAACCACAACCGGCGGCGGCGCTTCCACCTATCGCTATTCGCTGGGTGTTCAAACCGCACAAGGCGTGAGCTCGCTTGAAACCGCAACTTCAAAATCTGTCGATAGCGCTGAACTCCGTGAGCTGGCGCACCGAGTAGCGGCCGCGCTAGGCCGCCACAATTTGGCCTACGATCCAACGCCAGCGACGGCGAACCGGGGGCTCAGCTCGCACTCGAGCGCCCCAACCGGCGAGCGCCAGACGTGGTTTTCGGGCAAGCTGCGAACCCTCCTCGGCGCTGTCATGGCGATGGGTTTCGTCGGCTTCGCATTGATGTTTGCAAGCGCGTGGATGGGCAGTAACAATGACCTGAGCGAGACGAAGCTCAGTGATTCGACAAGCGCCACTGCGGCTTGGAAGTCCGTCGCAACGGAGTTAGTTTCCGCGTCTAAGCTCGATGACGTGACAGCAAATTCTGCGGTAGGAATTGCTGATGCGTCGGTTGCGATGACGGCCGGTTTTGCTCCTCTTCCTGAGTCAACTCGCTCGCTGATTGAGCCAAGCGGCAGCCGTTTCTCATTTGCCGACAAAGCGGGCTCGATCAAAGTCGTAGCCGCTGCACAATGGAATTTTTCGGGAGACACGTTAAGCATTCGCTTCGAACGCGTCGACATTGACTACGCCAGCATCAGCTGCCAGTGGTCGAAGTGTGAGGCCTTGCAACACGTTCGCCTGCAGCTGAAAAACGTAGCGCATGAGGGCGCCACCGATGACGAATCGCAGAGCTGGACGAGTGAGCCGATTCGGATGGACCCGCCCATAGCGTTTGGCGAACGACGCACCTTGCGCACGCTAAGCTTTGAGGTGCCGCTTTTGCACGGCGTGTCGCGAGATCGATTGGCGCGAGCGTCGCTCCCGTTTGTGACGCCCCGCGTTGAACTCGGTACGATGTCTGCGGACGGCAATTCAAGCGTTACGCCGCTTGGTTTGCAGCGTGGGCTGCTGTTTGCGACGTCACGCGTGCCGCAGGGCAGAGCGCTCCCATGCGCGCGAGCCGTGCCGCTCAATTACCTCGTGATGTGGGATTGCCCGGTGGAGAGCGAGCGCGCAGTGCTGGCGCTCAAAGGTCTCGGCGCGTTAAACGCTGCGCAGACGCACCCACTCTGGCAAACCGAGACCTTGCCGCTGCACTTCGCGGTGGAGCGCGGCGATGTCGACACCGTAGCGCGGCTCCTGAGCGCTGGTGCGAACGCCAATCAACTTGATCGACACGGCGAAACTCCGCTCGGCGTTGCGGTGTGGCGCGGCCAACACGTCATCGCCAAAACGCTCCTAAACGCCGGCGCGCAGGCCGAACTCATTCGCCGCTTTGACGACGGTCAGCGAAACCGCTCGCCGCTGCATTCTGCGGTGTACGAATGCGACCCCGCCATGGCGACGTTGCTCTTGGCGCACGGCGCTGATCCCATGACCGTTGCCGACGCGGGCTGGTCCGCGCTCGCACTTTCCTTGGTGTATCCGCAGCGCACCGCTGTGGCCGAAGCGATCATCGCGGCACGAGAGATCGATGTGAACGTACCCATTCCCTTTCCAAGCACCGGTTGGGCGTCGCAGGGAGCGGGCTCATCGCCATTCTTGATCGCCGCGACGTACAACAGTGCCAACACGGTACGCATGCTTATGAAGCACGGCGGCGACCCCAAACGCCCCGGTCCGTGGGGCTTTCCGGTCGGTCACTTCGCCGCCTATTTCGGCCACGTTGAAACGCTTGAAGCCATGCGCCAATCGGGTGTTGATTTGCTCCAGCCCATCGCCCGCGATCGGCCGCACGCCGGTGGCACCTACTTGATGCACACCGTTCACGGCGGAAAACAAGCCGCCATTGAATACATGCTCAAACTCGGTGCCGATCCCAAACAAAAGGACGCCGAAGGCCGCGACGCCATTGACCATGCGATGAACTACAAACACTTTGCCATTGCGGCAAAGCTTAAGGCGGGTTGGTTAAAAAATTAGCGACAGAAAAGAGCATCAATTTGCCGTTAAGTTATTGATTTGATTCAAACAATAACGTGCAAATACTGTGCAAGGTTTGTTGACCCTGCGCTCCTTTAAAAACAGAGTCGAGCGCTCGCTCGCTTCCCCGGCTACGCCTTCGCAAACTCCGTACGATGAGCAATCCAGCGCTCTAAAAAAGCGGTGCGATTGAACTGGGCATCACTTTCAATCGTGTTGACTGCATTGCGAGCGGCTTCGACCAAGTCAATGTCTTCTTCGATGTTGGCGTAGCGAAGCGACGGCAAACCCGATTGCCGAGGCCCGAGCAATTCGCCGGGCCCTCGGATGCGTAGGTCTTCGCGAGCAATGACGAAGCCGTCGATGTTCTCGTAAATGACTTTGAGTCGTTGTTTGGCCGTGTCGGAGAGTTTGTCGGCGAAGAGCAGGATGCAGGTGGATGCTGCGGCACCTCGACCGATGCGGCCTCGGAGTTGATGC
>JAAFHR010000346.1 GCA_013298455.1 Betaproteobacteria bacterium
CCTTGGTCATTTCTGTTCGAGCACACAGCACCGTTTGAAATTAGAAACCCGCTCCGCCAAGCTTTGCGTCCTAGCAGCGCAGCTGCGTCGTCCTAGTCGCGAGGCGACGTCGTCATTTCGTCCTGAAGCGCAGCGCCCATGACCCACACGCCCATGATGCAGCAGTATCTGGCGCTCAAAGCTGAGCATCCAGACAAGCTTGTTTTCTATCGCATGGGCGATTTCTACGAGCTGTTTTTCGATGACGCCAAGCGCGCGTCAAAGCTTTTAGACATCACGCTCACGCAGCGCGGCGAATCAGCGGGTGCGCCGATTCCGATGGCGGGCGTGCCGTTTCATTCAGTCGACGGCTATCTCGCGAAACTTGTTCGTGCGGGCGAGACGGTTGCGATCATTGAACAGGTGGGTATTCCGGGGCAAGGTAAAGGGCCGGTCGAGCGCAAAGTGGCGCGGATCGTCACGCCTGGCACGGTGACCGACGCATCCTTGATGGATGCTCGCAAAGAGACGCTGCTGGCGGCGGTAGCACTCGACGGCGCTAGATCGGGTGTGGCGATCGTGAATGCCTCATCGGGCGCGGTGTCGCTTCGTGATCTACCAACGAACGAATTAGCCGCCTATCTCGCGCGCAAAAATCCCGCTGAGTTCGTGTGCGCGGAATCAGCCGATTCAACGATGCGAACTTTGCTCGCCGAGGGCACATCGCTCGCTTCGTTCACGCTGCGCGCTCGACCTGATTACGAATTCACCCATGTTCGCGCCAACGACGAACTCACGCAAGCGCTCGGCACGGCAACGCTTTCGCATCTGGATCTGGAGCGCACACCGCTCGCACTGCTGGCGAGCGGCGCGGCGCTGGCGTTTACGCGGTTGGTCAACGGCGGCAATCGGTTGCCCATTTCAACGGTGCATGTTGAACGCGCCAGCGAATCGGTTGAGATGGATGCCGCCACGCTTCGCAATGTTGAAATCACGCAAACGCTTTCGGGCGCAGATTCGCCCACCTTGTTTTCGTTGCTGGATCGTTGTGAAACAGCGGCGGGTACGCGGCTGCTGCGCGCCCTGCTCATTGAGCCGCCACGCGATCAAGCAAAGGCCTCAGCGCGGCACGACGCTATCGCGTCGTTGGCTCGTAGCACCAGCGACAACACCGCATTAGCAAAACCGCTCGATTTCACACAGGTTCAAGACGCGCTACGCGGGCTCTCCGACATCGAACGAATCGCCACCCGAATCGCCATGCTCTCGGTTCGTCCGCGCGAACTGGCTGGATTGCGCTCGACACTCTCTGCGCTTCCTCGTCTGCAAGTGGCGCTGCAAAACACTCAAAACGCCACGTTGCAATCGTTGGCAGACGCCATCAACGTAGCCCCCTCGTGGCACGCGTTATTGGCGAGCGCGGTCGCTGAAGAGCCCGCATTGGCGGTGCGCGACGGCGGCGTGATCGCATCGGGCTACAACGCCGATCTTGACGAATTGCGCGCGATTCAAACCGACAGCGGTGCGTTTCTCGCCAAGATGGAAATCGATGAACGCGCTCGAAGCGGCATTCCGAATCTGCGCGTTGAATACAACAAGGTGCACGGTTTCTACATCGAGATTACGTCGAGCTATTTGGGTCAAGTGCCCGTCGAATACAAGCGGCGTCAAACGCTGAAAAATGCCGAGCGCTACATCACGCCTGAGCTCAAAGCCTTTGAAGATAAGGCGTTGGCGGCTAATGATCGATCACTCGCGTTGGAAAAACGGCTCTTCGATGAGCTCTTGCAGTTACTCTCTCCCGCGCTCGACACACTGCGAAAAGCGGGCGCAGCGCTTGCGGAACTCGATGTGCTCGCCAACTTCGCCGAGCGTGCGGAAACGCTCAAACTCACCCGCCCCACGTTCAGCAGTTTGCCCTGTTTAGACGTGCACGCCGCGCGTCATCCCGTCATTGAATCCTTGGTCGATCAATTCATCCCGAACGACATTCGCCTCGATAGCAAACGCTCCTGCGTGGTGTTGACCGGCCCCAACATGGGCGGCAAAAGCACGTACATGCGACAAGCCGCGCTCGCGGTCATCATGGCGTACGCGGGCTGTTTTGTGGCGGCGAACGCAGCCATGATTGGGCCGATTGATCGCGTGTTGACTCGCATTGGCGCGAGTGATGATTTGGCGAGCGGCCGATCCACGTTCATGGTGGAGATGACCGAAGCGGCCGCGATCTTGCAACGCGCGACCCCGAATTCATTGGTGATCGTTGACGAAATTGGGCGCGGTACGTCAACGTTTGACGGCCTCGCGCTCGCCACGGCCATCGCTCGCCGACTCATCAGCAAGGCGCAAAGCCTTACCCTCTTCGCCACGCACTACTTTGAGTTGACCGAACTTGCCAACGATTACGCAACGTGCGTGAATCAACACGTGAGCGTGATCGAACACGGTGACAAAGTTGTGTTTCTGCATGAAGTGAAAGCAGGCCCCGCTAGCCGCAGCTACGGAATTGACGTGGCCAAACTCGCGGGACTACCCGCCGAAGTGATCCGCGACGCAAGGCGTGAACTAGAGCGC
Source organism: Betaproteobacteria bacterium (assembly GCA_013298455.1). Taxonomy (GTDB): domain Bacteria; phylum Pseudomonadota; class Gammaproteobacteria; order Burkholderiales; family Casimicrobiaceae; genus Casimicrobium. Next base: position 2,554 of record JAAFHR010000346.1, read on the forward strand.
TTAGAAAAAGAGCGAACGCACGCCACACCGCAAGCTGATCTGTTTGCGCTGGAATCGCCTGCGCTCATCGAAGCGCCGCAAAGCTCTGAGCTAATCGAAGCGCTTACAAGCATCGACGTTGACGATCTGAGCCCGCGAGAGGCTCATGCCAAGCTTGCGGAGTTGGTCGCTTTGGCGCGCTCCGCGTAGTCCGGCGCGGCAGGGGGTTGACCGCAACCGGCTAGAACGACCGTCCTCGCCGAACCGTTCGCCCTGAGCTTGTCGAAGGGTTGCTGACGAATCACCAAAGCTTCGACGAGCTCAGCCCGAACGGCAGAGCAAACGTTCGGTCAACGGAAACGTTCTGTGGTTCTACTTCCAACCCACGCGGTTAACAATCTCCTGCGCCAGGCGCTGGTTTTTGCCCAGCGCGATCATGTTGATCGGATCGGCTTTGAATTTGCCCATCGAATCGAGCGCTTCGTTTTTGATCGTGGCGGTCTTGACGACCGGCCACTCGTTATTGCCATTGGCGAAGTAGCCCTGCGCCTCGTCGCTCGCAAGGTATTCCATGAACTTGATCGCGTTGGCGCGATTCGGTGCGGTCTTGACGACGCCGCCGCCCGACACATTCATGTGCACGCCGCGACCTGCTGAATTTGGCCATACAACACGAAGCTTTTGCATGATGGCGCGCTCATCGGCCTTGTCGCTCTTGATCAAGCGAGCAATGTAGTAAGTGTTGGCAAGCGCAATTGAGCACTCTCCGGCCGCCACCGCTTTGAGCTGATCGGTGTCGCCGCCCTTTGGCTGACGCCCTAGATTTGCGACCACGCCTTTCGCCCAAGCTTCGGCTTTTTCAGCGCCAGCGTGCTCGATGATCGACGAGAGGAGCGAGAGCATGTAGACGTGCGAGCCTGAGCGGGTGCAGATTTGCCCTTTCCATTTCGGATTCGCCAAGTCTTCATAGGTGCTGACTTCGCCGTCTTTGACTTGCGAACGATCAACGACGATCACTCGAGCTCGCGACGAGAAGCCATACCAAGTGCCGCTTGCAAGCCGAAACGATTCGGGGATGCGCTCATTCAACACCGTCGACTGAATCGGCGCGAACACGCCTTCTTGTTCGGCGATCCACAAACGACCCGCATCGACGGTGAGAAACACATCCGCGGGCGAATTCGCGCCCTCGGCCTTGAGTCGTTGCAACAGCGCATCTTCACCGGCTTCGATACGGTTGATCTTGATGCCAGTGGCTTTGGTGAAGTTGGTGTAGAGCGCCTCATCCGTGCTGTAGTGCCGCGCGGAGTAAAGATTGAGCACGCCGCTTTGGGCACTGACGTGGCCCGTGGCGCATGCGAACACGACTACAGACAGTGCAGCGATCGTTTGAAGGGCTTGTCGGATACTTTTCATACTGATCTGTGCGCCAAGGCTGTGGCGCGTGGAAATGAAAGAAGTCCTCATTATACGCAAATGAGAAACGTTCGTGTTTGCATTTACTTTTCAATTCGGATGTGCCGTGCCTGATCGGCTACTGGAGAGCTCTGCACAACGCTCATTTCAGCAATTCCAGCGACTTGATCGTTATGCAGACGGTCTACCGAGGCGGTTTTCGGCGCGC
>JAAFHR010000347.1 GCA_013298455.1 Betaproteobacteria bacterium
TCGCGATGAATCCATGCGCTGTCGGCAACCGGATAATCGTTAATCGCGCCGCCGTAAAACTCCATGTAGAAATACGAAAACGGATTGGGGGTTTTCACGAAATACGCCAGCAACGCGTGCCATTCAGCGCTGGTAAGCTTTCGAGCCACGATGCGAGAGGCTTTGTCTTCGCGCGGCATCACGGCGTCGGCAGCGAAGCAGGGCATGCCGTAGGGTAGGTTGAGCAGCTCTTGATTGAGCAAATCAAAGCTCGCCATCTTCGTCCACTGCGTGGTAGCGCCTGGCGAATTGCACAGCGCTTGAATCGCGGCTTGGCCGCTCGTGGCATCGCCCACCCACACGCCGCGCACCATCAAGTAAGGCTGCATCGGCGCGGGCGGCAGTGGAAGACCGCCGACGATGCCCGGCTGATAGCAAAGCGAGACTTGAATATTCAAATTCTTCGATGGCGCAGTGGCCATGTAGTTGTCTTGCAGCAGATTCAAAGCGGTAACGGCGTCGGCTTGATTCGCGGCGGTCGCAATCGGCCAAATGATCGCCCAGCCGAAGACATCGCCGAGCGAAACGAGTTTGTAAGTCACGTTGAGCAAAATGCCCAAGGTACCGCCCGTACCGCCGCGCATGCCCCACCACAGATCTCGGTTGACCGTTTCCGACGCGGTGACGATGCTGCCGTCCGCTAAGAGCACTTGCATCGAAACTACGTTGTCGCAGTTCATGCCGTAGGTGACTGAGGTGAAGCCGTATCCGCCGCCTTGCATGTAGCCGCCGATGCACACATCATCGCACTCACCGCCCGGAACGTGGAGCTTGAAGGGCGCAAGTGCCGCGCGGAATTTACCGAAGTTCACACCGCATCCCACGGTGGCCGTCATGCCCAATGGATCCACGTGTACATCGTTGATCTGACTCATATCGATCAACACGCCCGCGCCGGATGAGAAGCCCGCCGTGCAATGTCCGCCCGAGCGAATGGTGAACGCGCGGCCCGTGCGCTCCTCAACAAGTTTGCCAAGCGCCAAGGCAAACACCGCGTCCGACGCAACCGTGCAATAAAGAATCACTACAGGATACGAATCAAACAGCGGGTTGAAGAGCATCCGATCCGTGTTGTAAGCCGTGTCCCACGGCCACACGACGTCGCCGAGGAAATCTTTGAGATGCGCCAAAAGCTCGGTCTTGTAGATGCCGAGCGCCGTGAGTCCGTGCGTGCCAGTATCGGAGTCGAGATGCGTTGCGAGCGCAGCAATTTTTTGGCGCTGCTTGGAATGAACGTGAGCCATGGTTTCTCCTATGTTGTTGTGCGGTGAATCATCGCGATTCATCGATTTGGTTGCGCAGATAGTTGTATCAGCTCAAGCTCGACATTGCTCAGCAAATTCCGAGATTTTGAATCTTCGCTGCAATCGGTTATTGTTCAGGGTTTCGTCGCGCAAAGTGTTGCACCGCCTCGGGTTTACGCGAGTTTGCTTGCCACGAAAGCGCCTTCGTCGGGTTGTTGTTGACGAACCGATTGTCCGTTCTACCTTGAATTGTTTTCATGTCCGATTTGGCTTCAAAAATCGCCTTGATTCAAGGAACTGCGGCACTCAAAGTCGATCAGCTAGCGCATCTCTTTGATGACACGATCGGTGCCAACATTTCGATCTTTGATCGCGATGCACGTTTGCTCTATGTCAACGAACTGTTTTCTCGTTCATTCAAGCGTCCGCCCAGCGAATTGGTCGGAAAAACGCTCTACGAACTCTATGCCGACGAGCACACGCAGCAGTTTCGACCTTATCTTGAACGCACTTTAGCGGGCGAAACGGTCACCTACGAGCGACTGAGTCAGGTCGTCGACACGACGGGCGTTTGGTTCACTGTGGCGCTGACACCATGGCGCGATGCGTCGGGTGCTGTAGTGGGTGGCGTACAGGTTTCGATGCGGGTGCACGAGATGAAGGCCGCGCTCGAATCACTTCGGGTAGCCCAAGAGCGGCTTGCTTCGCACATGAACAACAGTCCGCTTTTGGCCATTGAGCTCGATGAGGCGCTTTGCGTGACCCAGTGCGGCGCGCAGGTGTTTAGCTTGGTCGGTATGTCTCCCAATGAAATCGTCGGGCAGTCCTTGCTCGATTTGATGCGGACCAACCACGAAGAAACTGACGCCTTGGCCGATGCGCTGTCGCGTCTGCAGTCGGGGGCAGAAACCGGAAACCGGGTGGAAGTGGCGCTACGTCACATGAACGGCAGAACGGTTCACAGCGAGTGGTTTAACAGCGCATTGACGAACGTTCATGGCCGAGTCACCTCGATCATGGCGCTGGTGCTTGACGTGACCGCTCGAAAGCTTGCCGACGAGCAGCTGCGTCGCATCGCCACGCATGATGGTTTGACCGGCCTCTACAACCGGCGCGGCTTGACTGAGCGCCTCAATCAATGCATCGTGCGCTACAAGCGCTCGGAAACGCCGCTGGCGCTGCTCTTTATCGATCTAGATGGCTTTAAGCATGTCAATGATCGCTTCGGTCATGCTGAGGGCGATGAAGTGCTCTGCGAAGTCGCCCGCCGACTGCTCAACGTGGTGCGCAGCTCAGACGTCGTCGCGCGAATTGGCGGCGACGAGTTTGTGGTGCTGCTAGAGGGCGACGCTTCGAAAATCGCTGTCGAGCAGCTCAGTGAGCGCATCTTGCGTTCACTCGATGCGCCATGCAAGTTTGCTAACGGAAGTGCACAAATCGGCGCGTCAATCGGCGTGGCGCTTTGCCCGCCGGGCTTCGCCGACGCGGTGGAGCTCATGCGCGCCGCCGATGCTGCGATGTACGAGGCTAAGCGAGCCGGCAAAGGCCGCGTGGTCTACGCGCGGCCCACCGCCGACTTGCAACGGTAACGAGTTACGCGGTTTCTGCCGCCGCGGTCCACTTGCCTTTCGACGCCAACGAGTTCATCTTGCAACGATGCGCAAACGCGGCCTGCGCGGCTTTGTAGTTCTCCGCTTTGCCTTTCCAGACTTTCAGCGCCGTGAAGTGCAGCGCGCGGCTGTAGCTAAACGTGAGCGGCCAAGGATTCCCGGAGAGTTTGTTCATTTCGTTCAAATGCGCAGCCGAATCGATATCGCTCTGACCGCCGGACAAGAACACCACGCCCGGCAAGGCCGCGGGCACAGTGCGCTTCAAGCATTCAACGGTGCGTGCGCCGACTTCGGCTTGCGACGCACGATTTTTTGCGTCTTTGCCACTGATGACCATGCTCGCTTTGAGAATCGTGCCCTCAAGCCACACGTGGTTGTCGCCCAGCTGCGCAAACAGCGTACGAAGCGTGGCCTCAGTCACATCAAAACAGCGATCAATCGAATGCTCACCATCGAGTAGCACTTCGGGTTCAACAATCGGCACGATACCCGCTTCTTGGCAAATGGCCGCGTAGCGCGCCATGGCATGAGCATTCGCCCAAATGCAGCGCGCGGTGGGGATGGATTCGCCGATCGTGATGACCGAGCGCCACTTGGCGAAACGTGCGCCAAGTGCGAAATACTCCTTCATGCGCTTTTGCAAACCATCGAGCCCGTCGGTGATCAGCTCGCCGGGTGCGGCAGCCAATTCGCGCGTTCCGGCGTCGACCTTAATTCCGGGAATCACGCCAATCGAGTTCAAATAATCAGCAAACGGCGTGCCGTTGGAATGCTTCTGACGAAGTGTTTCGTCGTGCAAGATGACGCCTGAAATCGTTGATTTCATCGTCGACGTGGTGAACAGCATTTCGCGATATGTGCGGCGCATTTCCTCGCTGTCGGGGATGTTGGCAGCGGCGAATCGCTTGGCGCAGGTGCCCGCAGATTCATCAGCAGCTAAAAGACCTTTGCCCGGCGCAACCATGGCGCGAGCAGTTTGAGCGAGGAGGGTTTTGTTCATGTTTGACGTCGCGGAAAAGTGAAAGAAGTTCGATACAAATTTTACGGGAGCGCTTGTAGTTTCTTGTTGTTGGTGCGCTTTGCGCAATCCTCATTTCCGTCATTCCCGCGGAGGCGGGAAGATGGATTCACAGTTGAAGTGCAATGTCTGGAAGTGTTGCATAAATGTCTCCGCGGGAGATTTGAAGTCCAAGCACCGCCTGGGAGTGGCGTTGTATCGTTGTGCCACCGCATCGAGA
>JAAFHR010000348.1 GCA_013298455.1 Betaproteobacteria bacterium
TACTTCCCGCTCGATGGCAATCGTCGTGGTTTGCTCGCGATGAACCATGAGTACACCGATGATGGCTTGCTCCACGTTGGTGGCATGCAAACTGGAGCGCTGCAAAAGTCGCCAAATCGCAGGCGGCGCACGGTGTGTCGATCATCGAAGTCACACAAAAAGCCGATGGACAATGGGATGTGGTTCGCCCATCGAAATATGCTCGCCGCGTTAGCGCGAATACGCCGATGCTTTTGAGCGGCCCGGCTGCGGGCCACGCGCTTTTGAAGACCAAAGACGACATGACCGGCCGCATCGCGCTGGGCACCATCAACAACTGTGCTCACGGTGTCACGCCTTGGGGCACGTATTTGACCTGCGAGGAAAACTTTAACGGCTACTTCAACGGCCCGGATACACCCGACGCACGGCAAGCGCGCTGGGGCATCCGGAAAAACGGTGCGGGTTATCGTTGGCACGAATTCGATGAGCGCTTTGATGTGAACAAAGTGGCCAATGAATACAACCGTTTTGGCTGGATTGTCGAGATCGATCCGATGGATCCAGAATCAATGCCTGTGAAGCGCACTGCCCTCGGTCGCGCCGCACACGAAGGTGCCTGCGTCGTGCAAACCAAAGACAAGCGCGCTGTGATTTACATGGGCGAAGACGCTCGCTTTGAGTACATCTACAAATTTGTAAGCCGCGACGCCGTGAAAGCCGGTGGCGCAAAGGCGAACATGGATTTGCTCGATAACGGGACGCTGTTCGTCGCGAAATTTAACGCTGACGGCAAGGGCGAGTGGGTTGAACTCACGCACGGCAAAAACGGTTTGACCGCTGCGAACGGCTTCGCTGATCAAGCGGATATCTGCATCAGCACGCGTCAAGCCTCAGACCGCGTAGGCGCAACCAAAATGGATCGCCCCGAGTGGATCACTAACGATCAAGATGGCTGGCTCTACTGCACGCTCACCAACAACAGCAATCGCGGCACGGGCACCAATCCTGGCGTTGACGCTGCGAACCCACGCGCAAACAACACGATGGGGCAAATCATTCGTTGGCGCGACAGCGGCGATTTTGATGGTCGCACTTTTGAGTGGAATCACTTCGTGATGGCCGGGATTTCCACCCTGCCGCGCGCTGAAGCCAAGGGCAACGTGAAGGGCGATGCGTTCGGCAGCCCCGATGGTTTGTGGGCCGATGGTCGCGGTGTGTTGTGGATTCAAACGGACATCTCAACGAGCGCGCTCGGCAAAGATGACTACGCCAGCATCCCTAACAATGCGATGCTCGCCGCCGACATCGCGACCGGTGAAATCCGCCGCTTCTTGGTCGGACCTCGCGGTTGCGAACTCACGGGCTGCATTGCCACGCCAGACATGAAATCGATGTTCGTGAACATTCAGCATCCAGGCGAAACGTCAAGCGAACGAAGCGATCCGAACAATCCAACCGCCGTGTCGTCATGGCCGGATCAAGCACGTCCACGTTCGGCAACGTTGGTGATTACGAAGATTGACGGCGGCGTGATCGGGACTTAATTCGATACTAGCCAACGAAAAAGCCCGCAGATGCGGGCTTTTTTGAACACTGCTGCTCACAGACCGTTCGCCCCGAGCTTGTCGAAGGGTTGGCGCAATAGCACCAAGGCTTCGACAAGCTCAGCCCGAACGGTATGCGGACACTGTCGCGCTCATCGGACGACACCTGCGTGTCGGCAGGCGACGCGAGGTCGTCGCCTACAAGTTATTCCGCCTCGATCTTCGCCGCTTTAGTCAGTTGTCCCCAGCGCTTGATTTCGCTGTCGATGAGTTTGGCTAAGCCTGCTGCGTCGGTGGAATCGATGTCAAAGCCGGCGCTTGTGAGTTTGGTTTTGGCCTCTGTCGAGGCGAGCACTTTTTGCAGGGTGGCGGTGAGTTTCGTTGCAATGTCTTTTGGCAAATTGGCGGGCGCCATCAAACCAAACCACGGCACCAGCTCGTAGCCAGGCACTTGCTCGGTGATGGCTGGCAAGTCGGGCAACTGCGGTGCTCGGCGATTGCTCGTCACGCCAAAGGCCTTGACCTTGCCGCCTTTGATTTGCGCCTGCGCGTTGCCCAAATCTGCAAACACGACTTCAATCGAGCCACCCAACATATCGGTAATCGCGGGCGGAATCCCTTTGTACGGAATCATTTGCATTTCACCGCCGATCATCGATGCAAAGAGGCTTCCCGACACCCACGAGCCCGATGAGCCCTGTCCGAATCGCACCTTGTCGGGATTGGCCTTCACGTAAGCGATGAAGCTCTTCAAATCGGTGGCGGGCACTCTTTCGTTCGCGATCAACACGAACGGCGTGGTGGCGATTTTGCCGATGGGCGTGAAGTCTTTCACCGGATCGTAGGGAACTTTCTTGAGCAAACTGACGACCGCTGCTTGCGTCGTACTAGTCGTGACCAAGAGGGTGTAGCCGTCCGGCGCAGCTTTCGCCACTTCGCTCGCGCCAATGGTGCCCTGCACACCGGCTTTGTTTTCAACGATGATGCTTTGCGCCAATTCGCGCGTCATGCCTTCGGCCAACACGCGAGCCGCCACGTCGGTCGCGCTTCCCGCTGGAAACGGCACGATCAGCTTGATCGGTTTGGCTGGATAAGCCTGCGCGAGCGCGGTGCTCGCAACGCTTGCGGTCAACGCAGCAAAGAGGAACTGGCGAAGTGACATGGATTCTCCGGGTTGCAAGTAAGTGAGTTTGGGAGCGATAAGCGTCGCCCGAAACTCACTCGAATGAGTGAGTGCAGATTGTAGGAACCGCCGCGGTCGATCCGGTTTGGGTATACGCTTAGCACAATTATCTTTCTTCACTATTGCCCCGTAAATGCAGGCTTACAGCTGATATTTACTGGATTTCGAAAACCAAAATTTATGCCATGAAAACGATATTTAACAAGGCATTCAGCGCCAAAGCTAGATTGCGCAAAATAAACGAATGAAAACGCTTTCCACGATGTGAAATTTTGGATATGATTCGTCAAAGTCGGCAATTCGCGCGGTAAACCCGCTCGCTTTGTGCACTGCACTCGCGTCAAAATCGCGGGAAACAACATTTAACGCGTGCGATTCGCTCTGGCTTTGAGCGATTGCCAAAAGTGAGGAACGCAAAGCATGAATGCTCACAAAGCATTGGAAAACGACATTGATCCGATTGAGACTGCGGATTGGTTGAATTCCCTCGATACGGTGATCGAAAACGAAGGCTACGACCGTGCGCATTTCCTGCTTGAGGCAATGTTTGACAAAGCGCGCCGCAGCGGCACCATGGCGCCGTTTTCGCCCAACACGGCGTATCTGAATACGATCCCAACGCACTTAGAGGTCAAATCCCCCGGCAATCACGAAATCGAGCATCGGTTGCGCAGCTATGTGCGCTGGAACGCCGCGATGATGGTGCTGCGAGGCGGAAAAAAAGATTTGGAATTGGGCGGACATATTTCGTCGTTTGCCTCCGCCGCCACGCTCTACGACGTGGGCTTCAATCACTTCTGGCATGCGCCGTCCGCCGACCATGGCGGCGATTTGATCTACGTGCAAGGTCACAGCTCGCCGGGCGTGTATGCGCGTGCGTTCATGCTGGATCGCTTGAGCCAAGATCAGATGGATAACTTCCGTCAAGAGGTGGATGGCAAAGGGCTGTCGAGCTACCCGCATCCTTGGTTGATGCCCGACTTTTGGCAGCTGCCGACGGTGTCGATGGGGCTCGGCCCGTTGATGGGCATCTATCAAGCGCGGTTCTTGAAGTACCTTCATTCGCGTGGCTTAGCGAACACCGAAAACCGCAAAGTGTGGGTGTTTTGCGGCGACGGTGAGATGGACGAGCCCGAATCGCTCGGCGCGATTTCGATGGCCGCGCGTGAGAATTTGGACAATCTGATTTTCGTGGTCAACTGCAATTTGCAGCGCCTTGACGGCCCGGTGCGTGGCAACGGGAAAATCATTCAAGAGCTCGAAGGCGACTTCCGTGGCTCGGGTTGGAATGTCATCAAACTGCTTTGGGGCGGCTATTGGGATGCACTTCTGGCGCGGGATAAAGACGGTCTGCTGGTCAAACGCATGGACGAAGTCGTTGACGGCGAATATCAGGTGATGAAAGCCCGCGACGGC
>JAAFHR010000349.1 GCA_013298455.1 Betaproteobacteria bacterium
GCCTGTCACCGGCACGCTCCAAAGCTCCCTGACGGTTGCTGTTTCTCGGCTGGCGATGAACACCGCTCGCTTGACTGAGCCCTCTGCGATACGAAATGCGAAGTCCACTTGCCCCTGTGGCACCATTTCACCCGAGAGCTTCACCACCACCGCCGTGCTCGCCATACTGGCAACACACACCCAAAGGAGCGCCGCGAAGCGCAAAGCCCACACTTGCATAGAAATCCCCCATTGTCGACGGCGCTGACCACGACGGCTCAGCACCGCATCAGCCGCCGCGAACAAGTGTAAAGACAAATTGCCCGAAAATTAGCGACCGTCGCAAAAGCGTGCAGACCCTGTTTCGTTCGAAAATCAGCTTTATTGTTTTAAGCCCGGTTAATTAAGGCTAATAGACTGATTAAACGACTTGTCTATAAAAAGGTCAAACACGCTGTTGGCAAGATTGCGAAACACTGGCCAAAAATAAGTTGTTTGATGAGTCAGCAAATTCCGCTACAACCGTCCGAGGCGACGCCAAACTTGGTGCTGGCTATTGCGTGCCGCTCACCGCGCCGTCTTTGTTGGGCGCTGCCACGGGCGCACCCATGCCGCGCGTTTGCTTGACATCGGGCACGCTCCAACTGCCTCCGATCTCGAATTCCTGCATCAAGATGCGCTCAATCGGGTCTCGGGCAACCTTTTGCCCGAGGAGTACCGCCGCGCCGATGGCGGGGTTGGCTGTAGCTAGCCCAACGCCCACCGCCGTGGCAACGCTCAAGCTCGGAAACACACGCACTTTGAGGTTTTGCGTTTCCTTCACGATGTCAGCATCGCCCCGGATTTCAACGCGCGCGGCGGGGCCGGAAATATTGAATGCCTCAGATTTTGCGCTGCCGCTGGCAATGCTTACATCAGCGCTGACGGTGTCAAAAGCAAAACCGCGATTGAACAAATCATCAAAGTTGAACGACAGTCGCCGTGGCAAGGATTGCAACGAGAGCACGCCCAAGAGCTTGGCGAGCCCTGGCTCCATTTCAGTGAAGCGGCCAGCGGTGGTGGTCAACGTGAAGCGCCCCCCCAAACTCGCGTAAGAAAACTGCGCGGGTGAGCCCGGCCAACTGAGCGCACCACTGATCTCACCGGGAGCGCGTTCAACGCCCTTTGGCAGCCCAAAGCGTTGCATGAATTTGCCCGCATCTGGCCATTTCAGCACCACGTCGACCGACGTGTTACCAGCGAGCGCCTCAGCATTCCCTGCGGTCGGTGGCCGCCAGCGCCCCGTCGCGTCAATGCTTCCATCGGGGTTCACCAGCTTCACCGTGTCAATGCGCCACTGATCGGGCGCGGGCTGCGCGCGCACTTCGAGTCGACCCAGCTCGCGCCCTTCGCTCACGAAACTATCAGCCACTAAATCGAGCTTGGGCCAGCGGGTAGAGGCGAGCGCTTTGGACGGCGAGGCCGCAACTCCGACTGCAGTCGCAGCCGTAGACACCGGAGCGCCCAAACGATCCGACGCCAGAGCCGCCGCGGGCCAAGAAAATTTTTGCAACCGAATCGACACTGCGTCCACCTCGTTGCTACCGGCGGCACTGTCCACCGAAATCACTCCGGTCGCTTCTTTGGAGCGCAGCGCCAGCCGCCAACGCTGGCCAGACGGCTGGGCTCGAAGCGACGCATCGGTCAACACGTGCGAAAACGCGATCACCCGATCCGCGCGCACGTTGACATTCACAAAGTCGGCCGAGCTGGTGTCGGTCTTTACGCCACCGACATTTTTCGCGCCCGTTCCCGTGACGGCGGGCAACAGGTTGAGCGCCTCATCCACATCAAGCTTCGCCAGCTCACCGCGAATTGAATAACCGCGGACGGGTAGCGGTGTTTTTTGCGCGCCCAAGTTAACGACTGCGCGCTCCACAATCCGCTCACCGCTGGCGCTTTCGGGGCTGCGCTCCAGCACCGCGTGAATCGAACCAGGCAACTCAAACTCCACCTGATCTTGACCACTCGCGAGTTGCGTGCGCTGCATCGCAAAGGAGATGGGCTGCGACACATCGCGACTTAGCGCGCCCGCTTGCAGCACTGCATCAAAAGGCAACCGCTGCGCGGGCAACGTGGCCGTTAAGCGAAGCGACGTGGCTTCGGTGGCGACCGTCGCGCCATTGCTTGGACGATTCGCAGTGGATTGCCGCGTGTCGAGTGACCAATTCGCGAGCCCCTTTAATTGATCCACAAACGGATAGTTGTAGCGCTCCTTCACTCGCGCCAAATCCGCAGTGCCATTGGCCTGCGCGCGAATCTGCCCCGCCTCGGTGGTGAGATTAACGCTCATTTGTCCGCCCAATGCAGTTGCGGTGAGGTCACGAGATTTCGCCTCCGATTCCGTGAAGCGAATTTTTCCGTTCACCGCGTCCAGAATCGGCAAGTCAGGCCCGATATCGACTCGATTGTTATCAAACGAAAACTCACCGTCGATCTTGGTGCGCTCCGGATCAAACAAGCCAATACTGAGAGAGAGATTGAGTCGACCGTTGCCAGTGGCTTTGGCTCGTTCCAAGAATCGATCCAACAACTGATTCACTGGGCTTTTTTCCACGAAGCGCAAGAAGCCGTCCATCGCACCAGCAGCGCTGCCACGGATTTCGAGCCGAGGTGACTCGGCGTCCATGGCCGCGATCCGAACATCGGTCGTGCCAATGGCGACGCCCGACAAGCTCGCTCGCTCAACCTTGGCATTCAGGCTGCTGCCGCGAAAAGTAATTTGCCCAGCGATGCTTTCCGCTCGTGGCCAACGGTCGGCGTAATCGAGCAACACGTCACTCAGTTTTGCCTTGAGCTCGAACACGCCAAACTTGTCGTCCACGAATGGGAAATGCCACAGCGCGCCATTGACCGTCACGATGCCCTCAGTGGCCGTTCCCGCGAGCACGGCATTGCGAACCCACGCTTGCGTGTTGGGCCCGATGTGCTTGGGCAGGTATTTGTGAACCGTTGGCAGGTTGACGCGCTTTAAAGTCGCCGCGAGCTTCGATACGCCGGGGCCCAGCTCATCGGTGCGCCACGTCCCGTCAATGCGCGTCTCGATATCGGCATTGCTAAGCGAGAGCGCCTCCACCGTTGCGCTCCAGCCTGGCGTCGTTGCCGCGCTTGCGCTTGCAGTGCTCGGCGTTGGAAGCGCAGCCAGTTTCGACCAGGAAATTCGACCGCTCGCGGCATCAAACGACATCGGCTGATCGAGCATCCCATCGAGCGTCAAGACCAGTGGCTGCGGCGCGATCGGGCTGGGCGCTTTCTCCACGAGCCCCGTTTTTGATTTCAACCCCGCGATGGCCGCCTTGACCGAATTGATCGCATTGCTGGGCAGCAGATTGCCGTTGCCGCTCGAAACCTCCAAGCTACCGTCTCGCTCGGTGGCGTTAACGCGGCCTGTCAGCCCAGCGACTGCGAATCGATCTGACACCCGAACGCCAAAGCGCTCAAAGTCTGCTGAGAGCTTGAATCGTTGCGGCACGGCAAGAGGCTCTGCCGTTGACGGGGCGGTCGTCGACGCGCCGAGGGCAGCTGACGCGGGCAGCCCCGCCGCGCGCTCCCACGACAGCGCCATATTTCGAACCTTCCCCTTGGGAGCCGCCGCGTTGAGCGCCTCCGCAAACGCCTGCGGCAGAGGCGCTGAGCGAGCAATTGCCTGAGCAATCGTCAAATCAAACTCTGACCCCCGAAGCTCCCCTCGCTCAACATTGTCATTGCGCCAATCGAGTTTTAGCTCCCCGGAGATAGGAGACGCCGTGTCGCCGCCCAGGGTAGTCACGATCACGTCGCGCAGCGACCAGCGCTGAGACGACGTGTTGTCCTTGGCGTTTTGCGCCGTTTCACGCCACGCGAGACGCCCCGTTAATGCGCCCACATTGAGCGGCTCTCGAGCTTGCGTTCGAGCGGAGGGCGCGGCGGGTGATGGCGAAGACGACTTGACGTCGATGCGCTTCGTGTCCGGTCTATCCACGAGCACTTGCGCATTTTTCAAAACGACGTCGCTAGTGACCGATACGGCGCGGCCATCATCAAACTCAAACCACGACCGTAGCGCTCCCTCGCCGCGCGCAATGTCAATCGGTAGCGGCAAATAGCGAGCTAAATTGGCGATGTTG
>JAAFHR010000035.1 GCA_013298455.1 Betaproteobacteria bacterium
ATGGCCGCAACGGTCACAAACGAACCCAACGCCAAGGTACTCATCCCCGACAAGCCCTGCCCTACTGTGCAGCCCAGCGCGGTGACGCCGCCGAAGCCCATGAGCGCTGCGCCGACGAGGTGATTGCTCAGATCCTCCGTTGACGCGAAACCTTCCCAGCGAAATGTTTTCGTGGCGAGCGCCATCGCTGCGGCACCTGCGATCACGCCCAAAACGCTCGCTACGCCAAAGGTCACGAATTTGCTTTTGTCGCTCCAGAAACCTAAGAGTTCGAGCAGGTACGCGGGCGGCGCGGTGAAAGTGAGCGATTCGGGGCGGCCGCTGTTGGTGGCGACCCACGCGGCTTCTAGGCTTTCGGGGTGTTCGGCGATGAAGCCGACGCGGCCGGTGGCGTACCAACCGGCAATTACGGTGAAACCGACGATGAGGCCGCCGAGCCAATTCCATTTGTCAGCGCGGAATTCTTTGTTGATGAAGGCGAACACTAAGAGCGCAACGCCGATCGCGGCGGCGAACAGCGCGGCGGTTTGTCCGCTGAGTCCGACGAGTGAAGGCAGGTCTTGCGTGCTCGGCAGCGTTGCAAAAACTTGGTCAATGGTTGCCACGCGAAACACGCCCAAAATGCCGCGAAGCGTAATCCATGCAACCACCGCCATCACGAGCAGCGTGACCAAGGCGCGAAGGCTGCCGGTGCCCACACGAATGAGTGTTTTGCTGCCGCAACCCGACGCGAGCGTCATGCCGAAACCGAACGCCAATCCGCCCACGATGTGAGAAAGCCAAATGAATTTTGGCGCAGCGTAAAACGATTTGGCGATGTCAACCGTGCCGGTGAATTTTAAAATCGCCACACCGATGATCGCCACACCGACTGAGGCGAGCGCCATCCGTGCGCGCGTCCAATCGCCAAAGTTGGCAATGTCTGAAATCGCGCCCATCGTGCAGTAATTGCTGCGCTGAGTCACCGCGCCAAACACGAATGACAGCGCAAACGCCCACCATGCGGCGGCGTGTTGAAGAGAGACGATTTCAGCGGGCATAAAACGGGCGGATCAAACGACGGAAGCCCTCAATTATCGGCGTGCAGTCAACGGCGCGTATCGATGAGTTTCGCGCTATCGATATTCAACCGAGACATGAGAGGACAGACGCGCTCAGCGGCCAAGGCGCTGCAAGATCGTCAAAATAGGTTTTGGCAGCGCAGCGCTTTTGATGTCAGCGAGCGGCAGCCACATCGCGCCGGGCTCGGCGGCGCGGGCGTTGAGCGATTTCACATGCAGACGAATCGGTTGCAACGTGAGCTTGAAATGAGTGAACGAATGTTCGAGCGTCGAGGCGATTTCTGGTTTGTCATATTGACGGATCGCAAAGCTAATTGAGGCGTTCACGCCGATTTCATCATTAGTCGACTCAGCATCAATTTCTGGCAGACACCACAATCCGCCCCAGATTCCCATCGGAGGCCGCTTCACCAAAAGCACCGTTTCACTGTGCGTGGCGAGCAGATAACGCTGCGAACGATGGGGAATTTTTTTGCTGGGTTTCGCTGCGGGAATCTCATCAATTCGGCCACTCAAGCGCGCCGCGCAATCCATCATCACGGGGCAGGCGTTGCAGTTGGGATTGCTTTTGGCGCACAAACTTGCGCCCAAATCCATGATGCCTTGGGTGTAGGCGACCATGTCGGCGTGCTGCTTCGGAAGCCGCTTCTGCGCTGCGCTCCAGAGCTGCTTCTCAACGGCGCTCGCGCCCGGAAAACCTTCGATACCGGCATGTCGCGCGACGACTCGTTTCACATTGCCATCGAGAATCGGCGCGATCACGTCAAACGAAAACGCCGCAATCGCGGCGGCGGTGCTGCGGCCGATGCCCGGCAATTCGGCGAGCGCTTCAACACTTTGCGGAAACGCGCCGCCGTGTTGTTCAACAATTTGTTTGGAGGCCTTGTGCAGATTTCTGGCACGGGAGTAGTAGCCCAAGCCCGCCCAATGCGCCATCACCGCGTCGTCGCTGGCTTCGGCTAAAGCGCGAACCGTTGGAAAGGACGCGAGAAATCGTTCGTAGTACCCGAGCACCGTCGTCACCTGCGTTTGCTGCAGCATGATCTCAGAGAGCCAGATGCGATACGGATCGCGGGTGTTTTGCCACGGCAAATCATGGCGACCATGAGCGCGTTGCCACGCGACGAGCCGCGTGGCGAACGATTTGTCATGTTGAGCAGAGCGAGACATCCGGCGGCTTACAGTGAGCTTCGTTCGAGCGGACTCGCAGTGCACACTGATCCTTCGCTTTGCTCAGGATGACAGTTCATGTGCGGACTAACTTAGCGAATCCCCAAACGCTGCCGAGCCTTAGCTGCAGCTTCAGACGACGGATACTTCGCGTTGACCTCTTGCAGCGTGGCGCGAGCGCCTTGTAGATCGCCAAGTTCAGATTGCGAGGTGGCGATGTTTAAGAGCGCATCAGGCGCTTTGTTGCTATCGGGATATTGATTGAGCAATTGTCGCTGCGCCGCAATGGCACCGCGAAAATCGCGGGTCGCGTAGAGCGAATTTCCGATCCAATATTGCGCCGACGAGGCGAGCGGGCTTCGTGGGTAGCCGCGAATGAAGAGCTGAAATTGCGTGACCGCTTCGCCAAAGCGACCGCTGCGGAAATGCTCTAAGCCCTGATCGTAAGCGCGCTGTTCAAGCGCTGGGTCGACGACGGGCTGGCTGGGCGTGGGCGCGCTTGGCGGCTGAGTGAAGGTGGCGGGCGGGGCGCTGCGCGTTGCGTCGCTCGTCGGTGCAGTGGGGACGCCCGTCACGCCTGTTGGGGGCGTGTTGGTTGGTGTTGCCGCAGCGGCGGCGGCTGCTGCTGCCGCTTGCGCGGCGCGAGCTTGTTCTGCAGCCACGGCTGCCGCTTCAAGCTTTCGCATCCGTCCGTCAAGGTCGACATACAAATCGCGCTGCCGTTTTTGCGCCACTTCGAGCTCGTTTTGCACGAGTTCGAGCTGACCGCGAAGCCGCGCAAATTCAGCGCGCAAGGTTTCGACTTGGTTGAACAAATCGATGATGCTGCGGTTACGTGCCTGCGCTTCGAGCTCTAACAAACGCGCATCGAGTGCACGCTGCACCTCGCCGAGTTGGCCTCGGAGCACGATGATTTGCTGGCGTGCCTCTTCGTCGTCAAATAGTCCTGCATGAACTGGCGTTGCAATCGATAGCGCAGCGATGACGCCGAGCGTAATTGCGCTGAGCGCGCGCCGAGATGCTGGGAAAGGGTGAGGCGCTACGCCCGAAACAAAAGACCGCATTTACTCTCCCGCGTATCGCAGATCGGCGCGTCGGTTCTCGGAATAGGCGGCTTCCGTTGCCGCCGGATTTCTTGGTTTTTCTTCGCCAAAGCTCACCGTTTGTACCTGCGACTCG
Organism: Betaproteobacteria bacterium; assembly: GCA_013298455.1. Classification (GTDB taxonomy): domain Bacteria; phylum Pseudomonadota; class Gammaproteobacteria; order Burkholderiales; family Casimicrobiaceae; genus Casimicrobium. The sequence goes on from JAAFHR010000035.1 coordinate 3,411, forward strand.
TTCACGCCCAACAAGGCCAGCACGCGCTTCACGCTCTCTGAGCGTTTTTGGCCAAGCGCGAGGTTGTATTCACGGCTGCCGCGTTCATCGGTGTTGCCCTCAACGACAATGCGCGCGCCGGGGTTGCGCTTCAGATAAGCGGCGTGCGCCTCAACCAGCGCTTTGTATTCGTCTTTTACGATAAAGCTGTCGTAGTCGTAAAAGATGCTGCGCTGAGAGAGCGGGCTTCGTGGATCAACGAGCGCTGGGTCGTTTCGCGAGGCAGCGGTGGAGCTGTTGATCACGGGCGCTGGTTGTGCCGCAGCCACGGGGCGTGATGGTGCTGCTGGCAGCGGCGCAGTGGCGGCAGCAGCGATCGGAGCTGTGGTTGTAGTGGAGCGACCGCCCTCAACGACGGCGGCTGGCTTTTCCGGCGTGGACGAGCATCCGCTCAGCGCCAACACGCCGAGCAGCGTCGCGACCATCCAAGTCGATGTGGATATGTGAGCTGATTTCATGTGCGACATCCTTTCTAAGGGCAGTAACGAATCGAATTCCTAAATCGGTCGGGGCGCGTAATGCAATGATGCTCGCTAGCGTGGGATCGGTCCCCACGCCGGTTCTCGGACGTCCGAGCCAGAGGCAGCAAGCCGCTGCTTCACGCGGCCGTCGGCAGAAACCGCTGCCAACACGCCGCGCCCGTTATACACCGAAGCGTAGACGATAAGCTTGCCGTTGGGTGCAAAACTTGGCGACTCATCAACCGGGCCTTGGGTCAGCACCTGAACTTGTCGCGAAGCGAAATCATGGACCGCCAACGCCTCGCGCCCCCCCTCTCGGCGCACAAACACCATGCTCTTGCCATCGGGCGAGATTCGCGGATTGGCGTTGTAGCTGCCTTCAAAGGTGACGCGTTCGACGTTGCCACCCTCGGGCGACATTCGATAGATTTGCGGCGAACCCCCGCGATCACTCATGAAATAAATGCGGCCGTCGGGCGACCAATTCGGGGCGGTATCGATGGCGCCGCTATTGGTGAGCCGCCGCACGCCGCTGCCGTCCGCCCCGGCGACATAGAGCTGCGTGCCACCTGCTTGTGAGGATGCAAACACGAGGCGCGTGCCGTCGGGTGACCAAGCGGGTGCCGATTGATTGCCCGCCGCAGTGATGAGCAAACGACGATCACCCGTAAGAATGTTTTGCACGTAAACGCTGGGCTTTCGGCCCTCAAACGAAACGTAAGCCAAGTGCGCACCATCGGGCGACCAAGCCGGTGAAATAATGGGCTCAACCGAGGTCACGATCGTTGTTGCATTGACGCCGTCGCTGTCGGCCACCACCAGTTGAAAGCGCCCCGGTGATTTCGCAACATAGGCGATTCGGGTGCTGAAAACACCCTTGTCCCCGGTGAGTTTTTCGTAAATGGTGTCGGCAATTAAGTGAGCCGTGGCGCGCAGATCTCGCGCTGAGACGTTGTAGATAAAGCCCGTTAGCTGGGTGCGCTTCGGAACGTCTAAGAGTCGAAACGATACCGAAAATTGACCGTTGGACAATGCCTGCACGCCGCCGATCACAGCAGCGTCTGCGTTTCGCGTGCCCCACTGCGCAAAGCTTTCCTGGGTGGGCTCGGTGATTCTTGAGAGCCCCTGATTCGGCAGCGTTTTGATCACGCCACTTCGCGTTAAATCGGCTTCAATGACACTGGTGACGAGCTGAGATTCACGCTCGCTTCCGGCCATCGGCGACACGATCACTGGGATCTGCTGCGAGCCTACGCCAATGATGTCAATGCTGAGCTGAGCGAAAACAAGCGTCGATGAAAAGGCCAGAGTCGCCGCTAGCCAACGTGTTGCATAAAGCGCGAACGCGCTGCGGGTGAATCGATTCATCGAACGCTTTCTGAGATCAATGGCAATGACGCGCCTAGGCGCTGCTGAAGGTCGTTTCGGAGTGCTTGGGCTTCCGGCGCGCTGCTGACCGGGCCCACTTGCACGCGAAACAAACCATCGCGTTGGCGAATGGTGATGGGGGATGGCGCGCGAAACTCGCTCAAATTCGATTGCATGCGTTGTTGGAACTGCTCGGCGTTGGCAAAGTTTCCAAATGCGCCCAATTGAATGAAGTATTGCAGCCCGGCGGATGCGGGCTCGGGCTCGCGAGGCGCGTTGACAGCGACCGCGACGGGAGGGTTCGGCGCGGCCACGCCGCGGGCCTCAGGCGCTCGCGCCACAGAGATGTCAGGGCGGCGATCAGTAAAAGGCGGCACCAGCAGCTCAACTCGCACCTCACCGCTACCGGTTTGGGCAATGCCTAAACGATAGGCAGCAGCGTACGATAAATCGATGATTCGATTGGCATGAAAGGGCCCGCGATCATTGACCCGAACGATAACGCTTTGCCCGGTGCGAGTCTGCGTGACGCGAGCAAAGCTCGGTAGCGGTGCGGTCGGGTGGGCGGCCGTCATCGCCAGCATGTCGTAGGTTTCACCAATGGCGGTTTTTTGGCCGTGGAACTTTCGCCCGTACCATGAGGCAATGCCGACTTGAACCAATGGCGTTCGCGTCGTCAGGGGCGTGTAATTCACGCCAAAGACGGTGTAGGGGCGATTGGCAAAACGATGCAAGGGCTCGTCTCGGGGCTCCGCGTCGGGGATACTCGCTAGATCGACGGAAACGTTCGTCGGTGGCCCGTCGGTTTTGTCTTGACCTGAGGGAGCGGGCGATGCATTAGCGGCGCTACGATTGCTCTTCGACGAGCTCGCGCAGCCGGTGAGCGCGAGCAGCGTTGTGAGAGCGGACACGTAGAGCAAAGTTTGAGCGCTGCGTCTCATGACCCCACCAGTTTTCGATGCGTCGCGATGCTCATCAAAATTCCCACCGCGATGAAGAGCGTCATAAGTGCTGTGCCACCAAAGCTAATGAATGGCAGCGGTACGCCCACCACCGGAAGCATGCCAGTCACCATGCCAATGTTGACAAAGATATAGGTAAAAAACATCAGCGTCAGGGTGCCCGCCAAAAGCCGCCCAAACACACTCGATGCTCGAACCGCGATCAGTGCGCAGCGCGCAATCAGCAAGACGTACAACAACATCAGCACCAAGCATCCGAGCAATCCAAACTCCTCACCATACACCGCAAAGATGAAATCGGTGTGCTTTTCCGGGAGAAATTCCAAATGCGTTTGCGAACCGTTGAGCCAGCCTTTGCCGAAGAGTCCGCCGGAGCCAATCGCAATGGCGGCTTGGATGGTGTGCCACCCGGCGTCTTGCGAATCTTGGCTGGGGTTAAAGGCGGTGGTGATGCGCTCTTTTTGGTAGTCGTGCAACCAATCGAATTGCCAGGCCGCTGCAAAAACGCCGCTGAACAACACACCGCCCGCCACGATGATTCGCCAATCGAGCCCCGCCAAAAACAGCAAATAGAAACCGCAAGCACCGACCAGAAGCGCCGTTCCCAAGTCGGGTTGACGCACGATTAAAGCAAAGGGAATAGCGACCAAAATCGCCGCAACGATGAAGTTTCGCCACGTGATCGCACCCTCGTGCCGCTCGAAGTACCAAGCCAGCACGAGCGGCAGCGCAATCTTCATGATTTCAGACGGCTGAATATTGCCGATACCCGGGATTTTTAGCCAGCGTCGAGCGCCTTTGATGACCTCGCCACCGAGCGCAACGCCCAGAAGCAAAACAATGCCCATCACGTAGAGCGGCACACCAAAGCGAGCGATGAACTGCGGTGACAAATTGGCAATCAGCATCATGATCACCATCGCTACCACCACTTTTTGCGACTGCGAAACAACGCGGCTCATGGTTTCGTTGGCCGCGCTGTAGAGCACTAGTAATCCGAGCGCAGTGAGGGTCGCAACGACAGCAAACAGAAACGGATCAACGTGATCCGTGAGCTTCGCCCAAATGCGAGCGATCACCGAGCGGCTCCGGTGACTGGATTGGTAGTGGCGACCGGTGACACCGCCGCCACGTTGGGTTTTGCAGCGCCCGAAATTGACGTCGCAACGGCCAAACCCGCGCCCGAACCCACGGGCGTTGCGGCGGCAACCGCTTTGGCGTCAGCGCTTTGCAGCTCGAAAAAACTATCCAGCACTTTACGCGCAATAGGTGCGGCGGATTTTGCGCCGAAGCCACCGTTTTCGACAAACACAGCGAGGGCGATTTTTGGAGCGTCGAGCGGCGCGAAAACGATGTACCAAGCATGGTCGCGCAAGCGCTCAGAGACTTGACTCTCGACGTACTCGCCGCCGCGGAGGCCAAACACCTGCGCCGTTCCCGTTTTGCCGCCGCTGGTGTAATTGGCACCTCGAAACACTGCCGCTCCAGTGCCCTCGGTGACAACGCCTGCCATGCCTTTTTTCACGGCGTCGATATGCGCGTCTTTAAGCGCGATGCTGTAAGCCGGTGTGGGCTGTGTGAGCCGCGATTGCCGCGTGGTTGGGTCTTCGATTCGCTTGACCAGATGTGGCTTAAACGCCACGCCGCGATTGGCGAGGATAGCCGTGGCGTTGGCCAGCTGCATCGGCGTGAAGGTGTTGAAACCCTGGCCGATCCCCAGCGACACTTGGTCTCCCACATGCAGCTTCGGATCCTTGGGAAAGCGCCTGGCCTTCCACTCTCGGGTGGGTAGGATGCCGGGCAGCTCGCCACTGATGTCGAGCCCCGTTTTTTGACCGAAGCTAAATTGCCGCATGAAGCCCGACCATTCGTCGACATCGAGCTCCGCAGCGAGCAGGTAGTAGTACGTGTCGCATGAAACAGCGATTGATTTAGGTAAGTCAACCAAGCCGTGGCCGCCCGCCTTGTCGTCGCGCCAATAGCCGCCACCCAAGCGAAAGAATCCCGGATCGCTGATCGTTTGTGCCGAGGTTCGAACGCCCATCTCCAGCGCCATCAGCGCCATGAAGGGCTTGTAGGTTGAACCTGGCGGATAGCCGCCTTGGATCGGCCGGTTAAGCATCGGCTTATCGGGCGAATTGTTGAGCAGATCCCAGCTCTGCGGATCAATGCCGTCCACAAAAAGATTGGGGTCGTAGCCGGGCCGGCTCACGTAGGCCAGGATGTCACCCGTTGCGGGCTCGATCGCCACCATCGCCCCACGTTTTGCGCCAAACGCATCTTCGGCGATTTTTTGCAACCGAATGTCGATTGAAAGTTGAAGGTTATTGCCCGCAATCGAAGGCTTTCGGGAGAGCGTGCGAATCACTCGGCGTGAGGCGTCGACTTCGACCTCGGTGGCCCCCGCTACGCCGTGCAACTCGCGCTCGTAAGAGAGCTCGATGCCAGCCTTGCCGATGTAGTCTGATCCTTTGTATTCGGCGGTTAGACCTTGTTGTTCGATGCGAGTTTTTTCGTTCGGACTGATACGACCGATGTAGCCGATCACGTGCGATGCCAGTTCACCAAACGGGTACTGGCGAAATAGACGAGCCTTGATCTCCACACCCGGCAAACGAAAGCGATTTGCTGCCAACCGAGCGACCTCTTCGTCCGTTAGCCGCGATTTAAGCGGCAAGCTCTCGGCGGATCGAAACTCATCGAGCAGCTTTTTGAATCGCCGACGGTCACGCGGACTGACCTCAACAATTTTGGCGATTTCTTCAATCGTCGCGTCAACGCTCACCATTTGCTGCGGATTAAGCTCCACTGTGTAGGCCGAGTAATTCGATGCCAGGACAACGCCGTTACGATCAGTGACGATGCCCCGATTCGGGGCTTCCGGCTGCACATCAATTCGGTTGCTCTCAGAGAGCGTGGTGAAGTGGGCGTTTCGAATCACCTGCAGATAGAAAAATCGACCGACCAGTAGCGCAAAGCAGCTCAAAATCACAATAGCAGCCACGAACAGACGTCGCTGAAAGAAAAACAGCTCTTGGTCGTGGTTGCGGAGTTGGGCGCGCATGGTGAGGCTTGCCGTCAGTCAGTCAACGATCTAACGCGCTGCGGCCATTGCAGTAGCGCCGACAACAGCGGCCACAGGAGCACGCTCGTCACACTTGAAAGGAGAAGCGTTGGGCTGGGCAATGATGCGCCGCTCATTAAGCGAAGCACTCCCACAACCAATTGCGCGGCAATCAAAAGCCCCAGCACGTGCAGCGATTGCTGCCACAGTGGGAAGCGCAGCACGCGCCGATGAAAGTATTCCGCTGCGAAACCCAAAATCGCGTACGCCAGTGCATGTTGTCCAAACAAATTCGCTTCGACAACATCGGTCAACAAGCCGCAACACCACGCCACCCCAATGCCAATCCAGCGCGGCTGGTGAATCGCCCAGTAGAGGAGCACCACGGCGAAAAAGTCTGGGCGCAGAGCCAAAGCAAGCCCAGAAAGCGGCAGCAGATTGGCCACAAAAGCCAGACTCAAAGTGAGCGCCACAAACCATGGTTGCGGCGGCAAAATGATGTCTTCTGGCTTGGCAACGCGAAACAGCGGCGAATCAGGCAGGCGAAACATCATTAGCGACGCCTTTTCGATTCGTTGACGGGCGTTTGCTCGGTGGCGGGGCGCGGCGGCAGTGGCGCTGGACGATCAAGCACCAAAACTGATTCGGCGCTGGCAACACCCGGATTCGGCGCGCATTCAATTTTCGAAAACACGGTGTCAGCGCCGCGAGCCACGCGCACAATTTTGCCCACGCGAAGGTTGCCCGGAAACAGGCCATCGATGCTCGAGGTCAACAACACATCGCCTTCAACAACGTCGGCGTTGTTGGTGACGAAACGCAGCTCAGGGAGTTGCCCCGGCCCGCGACCAAACAGTACAACGCGTGCGCCAGTTCTCTCGATTTTTACCGGTACGGCAAAGTCTTTTTCCGTCACCAGCGTCACTTCAGCCAGCAGCGGATGCACTCGTGTGAGCTGCCCGATTAAGCCGTTGCCATCGATCACCGCCGAGCCAGGCTCAAAGTTTTGATTGGCGTTTCTGCGGATAAAGAGTTTTTGCGAAAACGGATCGCGACCGCCGTAGAGCACCTGCGAGATTTGCGCTTTTCCTTGCAGCGATTGGCTCGCGCCCAAGAGCGCGGCCAAACGAGCGGCTTCCCGCTCAGCCGCATTGGTCGCTTGCGCCGCTTGCCCGACCGAGAGAAGTTGCGACTTAAGCGCCGCGTTTTCTGCTCTGAGCTCATCGCGCGAATCAAAAAACGCTTGCCCGTTTTCGAGCATTTCGCCCGGTACCAACGCGAGCTGCTGCAAGGGATAGACGACCGTGGCGATGGCCATTCGGAGTGTTTCGAGCGTCCGAAAGCGCGCGTCGACAAACATGAGCGCAATGGAGATGAGGCCAAAAAACGTGAGACGCGCAACCGCGCTCGGGCCACGCCGAAAAAATTGCGGCGGCTCTTTGGGTAGCGATGTAACGTTAATGCCCACGACCGAAATGCAGCGGTGGGTTTGTCAAGGATTGCTCGCTAAATCTGAGCGAGCGTGCTGCAATGCCGACCAAGGCCGCTGCCTCAATCAGTCGTGAAGATCGACGATAAACGATCGATGTTTTCAAGCGCCTTGCCGCAACCGCGCACCACGCAAGTGAGTGGGTCTTCGGCAACGACCACTGGAAGCCCGGTCTCTTCCATCAGCAGGCGATCCAAATCGCGAAGCAGTGCGCCACCGCCGGTGAGCACCATGCCTTTTTCTGCGATGTCAGAGCCGAGCTCAGGCGGCGTGCGCTCCAAGCCTTGTTTCACGGCGCTAACGATGGCGTTGAGCGGATCAGTGAGCGCTTCGAGAATTTCGTTCGACGAAACGGTGAACGCACGCGGAATGCCTTCGGCCAGATTGCGGCCCTTGATTTCCATCTCGCGAACTTCGCTGCCCGGAAACGCAGAACCAATTTTTTTCTTGATGAGCTCAGCCGTGGTCTCACCAATCAGCATGCCGTAATTGCGGCGGATGTAGTTGATGATCGCTTCGTCAAACTTGTCGCCGCCGACTCGCACGGAGCCCGCATACACCATGCCGCCCAGCGAAATTACGCCGACCTCCGTGGTGCCGCCGCCGATGTCAACCACCATCGAACCAGTGGCGTCAGAAATCGGCAAATCTGCACCGATCGCAGCGGCCATCGGCTCTTCAATCAAAAATACCTTTGATGCGCCCGCACCCAACGCGGATTCACGAATCGCGCGGCGCTCAACCTGTGTTGAACCGCAGGGCACGCAAATGATGATCCGCGGGCTCGGCGAAAACATTTTCGAATCGAGCACCTTGCGGATAAATTGTTTCAACATCTGTTCGGTGACATTGAAATCCGCGATCACGCCGTCTTTCATCGGGCGGATCGCTGTGATGTTGCCAGGGGTGCGGCCGAGCATTTGTTTGGCCGAGAGGCCGACGTCTTGAATGACGCGCTTGCCGTTGGGGCCGCCTTCTTGGCGGATGGCGACGACGGAGGGCTCATCGAGAACGATGCCTTTGCCGCGCACGTAGATCAACGTGTTGGCGGTGCCAAGGTCAATGGCGATGTCAGTGGATAGGTAGCTGCTCAGGAACTTAAACATAGGTCTTTCATGTGCGGCATCGTGGCTTGCCGCATCCGGTTTCTCTTTTTCTCTTTACTGTCCGCAGACATCGCATGTCAGCAAAGAGAAGACGAAAGTCCCCCGGACACAACGCGCGCAATTCATGCAACGCACGCATTTAAGCCGTTCTCAGACGGCATCGAAGTAACTCAATATGTTACCCTACCGCTCTTGATAAACGTGCCGTAGCGGCGCCCAAAATCCGGGCTTTCGCGCTGCGTACACCCTAATCCCACCATGAGTCTCACCGCCACCGATATCGAGCGGATTGCGCACCTTGCCCGCATCCGCGTCACGCCTGATGAAGTCGTTCAGGTGCAAGCCAAACTAGAGGGCATTTTCAAGCTCATCGACGAAATGCAAGCCGTCAACACCAAGGGCGTTGAGCCGATGTCACACGGGCTCGATATGGTGCTTCGTTTGCGCGAAGACGCCGCCACCGCGCCCGATCAGCGCGACAAATTTCAAAAAAATGCCCCGCGAGCCTCAGAGGGCTATTTTCTCGTGCCCAAGGTGATCGAATGAGCTGGAATACTTTCGCTACGGTCGCCGAAACGGTCGCTGCGCTGAGCGCCAAAAAGGTCAGCGCCACCGAGCTCGCCACGCACTACCTAGATCGCAGTGAGCAGCTCCAACCAGCGCTCAACGCCTACATCACGCTAGATCGAGAAAAAACGCTGGCCGAGGCCAAGGCGGCAGACGACAAGCGCGCCAATGGCGAAACGGCGCCGCTTCTGGGCGTGCCGATCGCCCACAAAGACATCTACCTAATCGACGGCTGGAAAACCACCTGCGGCTCGAAGATGCTCGAAAACTTCATCGCGCCGTACACATCCACCGTCGTGAAAAACATGGCCGATGCGGGCATGGTCACGCTGGGTAAGTTAAACATGGACGAATTCGCGATGGGATCGTCCAACGAAACATCGCACTTCGGACCTGTGAAAAACCCGTGGGATTTGACCCGCGTGCCGGGTGGCTCTTCGGGCGGTTCGGCCGCGAGCGTGGCTGCGGGTTTGGCGCCCGCATCCACCGGCACCGATACCGGTGGCTCGATTCGTCAGCCCGCGATGTTTTGCAACCTCACGGGGCTGAAACCCACCTACGGCGTGTGTTCCCGTTACGGCATCATTGCCTTTGCCTCGTCGCTTGATCAGGCCGGGCCGTTCGCTCGCACTGCCGAAGATTGCGCGCTCTTGATCACCGCGATGGCGGGCTTCGATCCAAACGATTCGACGTCGCTCGACCGCCCGAAAGAAAACTACTCGCGTGATTTGACTAAGCCGCTCAATGGCTTGCGCATCGGTTTGCCCAGAGAATTTTTCGGTAAAGGCGTCGCGCCGGGCATTGCCAAAGCGGTCGACGAAGCCCTCGCCGTGTATCGAAAACTTGGCGCAACGACGGTAGAAGTCTCGCTCCCAAACGTGAAGTATTCGGTGCCCGCGTATTATGTCGTCGCACCCGCCGAAGCCTCAAGCAATCTCTCGCGCTTCGACGGCGTTCGCTACGGTCACCGCGCGGCCGAATACACCGATCTGCTCGACATGTACAAACGCTCACGCGCCGAAGGCTTCGGTGCCGAGGTCAAGCGCCGCATCATGATCGGCACCTACGTGCTCTCGCATGGCTACTACGACGCCTACTATTTGCAAGCGCAAAAGCTTCGTCGCTTGATCGCTGAAGACTTCAAAAAAGCCTACGAAGTCTGCGATGTGGTGATGGG
>JAAFHR010000350.1 GCA_013298455.1 Betaproteobacteria bacterium
TTTCGGCATCGAGCGCGAAGCGCAAGATCGCATGGCGCTCCGCTCGCAATTGAACGCACTCAAAGCGCAAGCGAGCGGCTTTTTCGATGCCGAAATTACGCCTGTCACCATCGCGCAGAAAAAAGGCGATGCGATCATCGTTAGCAAAGACGAGCATCCGCGTGAAACGAGCCTCGAAGCGCTCGCCAAGCTCAAAGGCGTGGTCAAACCCGACGGCACCGTAACCGCAGGCAATGCGAGCGGTGTCAACGACGGATCGTGCGCCTTGCTGCTCGCCAGCGAAGCGGCTGCAAAATCCAACGGACTCTCACCAAGAGCGCGCGTGGTTGGCATGGCAACCGCTGGACTCGCGCCGCGCATCATGGGGTTTGGCCCAGCACCCGCCACGAAGAAATTGCTCGCACAAACGGGCTTGACGCTCGCGCAAATAGACGTGATCGAACTCAACGAAGCGTTCGCCGCGCAGGGCTTGGCAGTCACGCGTGATCTAGGCTTGCAAGACGACGATCCGCGCGTCAACCCCAACGGCGGCGCGATTGCACTCGGTCATCCGCTGGGCGCGAGCGGCGCGCGTTTAGTCACCACCGCGATCAATCAATTGCATCACATCAAAGGCCGCTACGCGCTTTGCACGATGTGCATTGGCGTGGGGCAGGGGATTGCGTTGATTGTGGAGCGGGTGTAGCGCGCAGACTTGGCTCGGCACTCGTTTTTTGCAAGCGAGGTGTCGTACACCATTCGGGCTGAGCTTGTCGAAGCCTTGGTTGAATGCCGTCAACCCTTCGACAAGCTCAGGGCGAACGGAATCAATATGAACTGCGAGACAGCGAAATCAGCTATCGCCTCCGACGAGAGCCCTACCGAAACACCACCGTCTTGTTCCCATTGAGGAGCACCCGATGCTCAGCATGCCACGTCACCGCGCGTGCCAAAACAGCGCTTTCCACATCGCGTCCAATGGTCGTTAACTCTTGCGGATCGTCTGCATGATTCACACGAGCAATGTCTTGCTCGATGATTGGCCCTTCGTCCAGATCGGGCGTGACGTAATGCGCAGTGGCACCGATGATTTTCACGCCTCGTTCGTGCGCTTGGTAGTAAGGTTTGGCGCCTTTGAAGCTCGGCAAGAACGAATGATGGATATTGATTGCCCGGCCTTCTAACGCCCGACACAAGTCATTCGATAAAACCTGCATGTAGCGAGCGAGCACGACCAGCTCCACATCATCGTAGTTCACCATCTCAAGCAGCTTCGCTTCGGCTTGCGGTTTCGTTTCGGCAGTTACTGGGATGTGATGAAACGGCACGTCGTATGAGGCGGCCAATTGGTAATAGTCACGATGGTTTGAGACGATCGCGCGAATGTCGAGCGGCAACAATCCACTGCGGTAGCGAAACAGCAGATCGTTTAAGCAATGCCCGAGTTTCGACACCATGATGATCGTGCGAAGTTTTTCGTTGGCTGCACGAAGCGTCCAGCGCATGGAGAGTGTTGCAGCCAACGCAGCAAACTCGCCACGAAGCGAAGCCACATTCGGTTCCGGCAACGCAAACTGCACCCGCATGAAAAATTGCCCAGTGCTCTGATCGTTGTATTGCGCTGCGTCGGTGATGTTGCCATCGGCATTGGCCAATGCACCGGTTACAGCGTGAACGATGCCGGTTCGGTCGGGGCAAGAGAGGGTGAGGATGTGGGAAGCGGTCACGGGGTTTTGAGCGAGTGGTCACTGCATCGATTATCGGTGGAAGCGTTGACTCCCTCACCCACAGAAGCGGAGGAGAGTCAGCCGCGCCCCGCCTCGCACCCCAACTGGAATATCATGCCGGGTTAACCAGTCATCCAATTCGCCAAGCTATGAGCACTTTGTCCGCCCTCACCAATCACCAAATCCGACTTGCCGCTCGTCCGGTTGGATTGCCGTCGCGCGACGTTTGGAGCTTCACGACTGAGGCCGTCGCCGAACCGAGCGCGGGTGGCATCGTGATCAAAAGCCTCTCGCTGTCTCTCGATCCTGCCATGCGTGGTTGGATGAACGAAGGCAAGTCCTACATCGCTCCGGTGGGCATTGGTGAGGTAATGCGTGCGGGCGGTATCGGCAAAATCATCGCCAGCAACAGTCCGCGCTTTGCGGTGGGCGACACTGTGATCGGTGGGCTCAACGTACAAGAGTATTCAACGCTTGATGAAATGAGCATCAAGCGTGCGGGTATCACGAAGGTGGATTTGCGAATCGGCAGCTTGACGCAATGGCTCAACGTGCTCGGCATGCCCGGCATGACTGCTTATTTCGGACTAATGGATGTGGGGCAACCGAAGGCAGGCGAGACGCTCGTAGTCTCGGGCGCCGCAGGCGCGGTCGGGCAGACGGTGGGGCAGCTCGCAAAGATTCACGGCTGCCGCGTGGTCGGCATAGCAGGCGGAAAAGCAAAGTGTGATTGGGTGGTCAACGAGCTCGGCTTCGATGCCTGTATCGATTACAAAGGTGGCTCGGTGAAAGACGGGTTGAAGGAGCATTGTCCGAACGGCGTTGACATTTACTTCGATAACGTCGGCGGCGAAATCCTCGATCATGTGCTCGCTCGCATTAACAAAAAAGCGCGCATCATCATTTGCGGCGCAATTTCTCAGTACAACAACACGACCGCCGTGCAAGGCCCGAAAAACTATCTGTCGCTGTTGGTCAATCGTGCCCGAATGGAGGGCATCGTGGTGTTTGACTACGCTGACCGCTACCACGTTGCGGTCAATGAAATGGCGGGCTACCTGAAGGCCGGCAAGATGAAATCGAAAGAAGATGTCGTCGTGGGATTGGATACCTTCCCCGAGACGCTTTTGAAGCTATTCAACGGCGAAAATTTTGGCAAATTGGTGCTTCAAGTAGCAGCCGAATAGCCGCATTTTTGCCACCGATTTCACAGATTTCACAGACCTGGTTTGAACACGTTGAACCGCACGCTGCAAACACCGCAATTGCGGATAAACCTCCCATAAATCTTTGCAATCTGTGAAATCAGTGGCAACAAATTTCAGTGACGCAACTCAACCCACTCGCGACCCGCAGCACTAGCCGATAACGAGGAATCCCGATGAAACTCAACGACATCACCCCCCAGCCCATCACCAGCGTGAGCCCTTACCCGCAAGATCGGGCGTGGCTTGAATCGCATTGGATGCCCTACACCGGCAATCGAAATTTCAAAGCGAAGCCGCGGATGATGGTGCGCGCCGAAGGTTGCTATTACTTCGATAGCCACGGCCGCAAAATTTTTGATGGTCTGTCGGGCTTGTGGACCTGCGGTTTCGGACACGGCCGCACCGAGATTGCCGAAGCGATTGGTCGCCAAGCCGCAACACTGGATTTCTCGCCCGCGTTTCAATACGGCCACCCGCTCTCGTTTGAGCTTGCCAATCGCATTGCAGCGCTCACCCCCGAGGGGCTCGATCACGTGATGTTCACGGGCTCCGGCTCTGAGTCAGCCGACACCTCGCTCAAAATGGCGCGTGCCTATTGGCGAGCCAAAGGCATGGGCAGCAAAACGCGCTTAATCGGCCGCGAAAAGGGCTATCACGGCGTGAACTTCGGCGGCATTTCGGTAGGCGGCATCAACCTGAACCGAAAGGTCTTTGGTCAAGGCATTGAGGCCGATCATTTGCCGCACACCCAACCCGCGAATGGCTCGTTTTTCAAAGGCATGCCGCCCACGGGCGTGGAGCTCGCCGACGAACTCCTGAAGCTCATCACGCTGCACGACGCCACCAACATCGCCGCCGTGATCGTTGAGCCCATGGCAGGCTCTGCGGGCGTGATCGTGCCGCCCGTGGGCTACTTGCAGCGCCTGCGTGAGATTTGCACCGCCAACAACATCCTCTTGATTTTTGACGAAGTCATCACCGGTTTTGGTCGTATGGGGGCCAACACCGGTGCTGCCGCGTTCGGCGTGGTGCCCGACATCATGAACGTCGCCAAACAAATCACCAACGGCGCACAGCCGCTCGGTGCCGTCATCGCCAAAAAGGAAATCTACGACATCTTCATGGCCGCGGGCGGCCCCGAATACATGATGGAATTCCCGCACGGCTACACCTACTCGGCGCATCCCGTCGCCTGCGCGGCA
>JAAFHR010000351.1 GCA_013298455.1 Betaproteobacteria bacterium
TTGCTGATTCGCAATGGTGAACGACGTGATGTTTTGAGCGTTGCCGAGGCCGTGAAAATCGAGCCTGCGCTGAAACACACCGCGCCAACCTTAGCGGGCGCAATTTACGCACCGCATGATGAATCGGGTGATGCGTATAAATTCACCATCGCCTTGGCCGAACGCGCCGCAAAAATGGGGGTTGAGTTTCGCTACGGCACAACGATTGAGCGCATTGAAAAACAAGGCGGTGCGGTCAGCGGTGTTGTGCTCAAAGACGCCAACGGCTCACGCACAGAAAAGGCCGATGCCTACGTGATGGCGCTCGGCTCGTATTCAACGGCGATACTCAAACACGTGGGCGTTGACGCGCTCGTCTATCCCGCCAAGGGCTACAGCGCAACGCTGCCCATCGCCAACATGAAAGGCGCGCCCAAGGGCTCCATCACCGATGACGAAATGAAAGTCGTCTTCACGACCATCGGAGATCGCTTGCGTATTGCGGGCACCGCTGAGCTCAACGGCTTCGATACCTCGCTCAATCAAGTGCGCTGCGAAGCGCTCACCAAGCGCGCGAAGCATCACTTTCCCGACTTGTGCGAATGGGATGCGGTGAAATATTGGACCGGTTTGCGCCCCGCCACGCCATCGAATTTGCCGATCATTGGCCGAAGCAAATTGGGCAATTTGTTCATCAACACCGGCCACGGCACGTTGGGCTGGACCGAAGGCCCCGGCTCCGCCAAGGCGCTCTCCGACATCATCGCGGGCGACGTGCCCGAGGTTGACTACGCCTTCATTAACCCACCGAGCCGTAAAATTACGGCCTCTTAGGCCAAACTGATCGCTCACGTGCCAACTCTGCTGCGCTCTTCGTTTCTTTTGTTATCGTCACGCCGCCGCGCTGCGGCCACGCTGCTTGGCGCGCTCGGCCTCGTATGGGGCGCCGCCACCTTCGGAATTGCAAACGCGCAACCCAAATCGGCCGCACCCGTCGGTGTTGATTTGGCGACCGGTGCGCCGGTCAACGCGGCGCTAGACAGCGGCTTGGCCACTCCACCGCCCGTCGCCGCTGCGGCGTATTTGGTGGTGGAAGCCACCAGCGGACAAGTGCTCGCCGAGGGCAACGCCAAAGCGCGCCGCGATCCGGCTTCGCTCACGAAACTCATGACGGCGTACATCGTGTTTGAGGCGCTGCATCAGAAGCAGTTGACGCTCGGCCAACGGGTTCGGGTGCCCGAGCGGGCATGGAAAGCCGAGGGCTCTCGGATGTTTATCGAGCCGGGTGCGCCCGTCACAGCCGAAGATTTGCTGCGCGGACTCATCATTCAATCCGGTAACGACGCAGCCATCGCGCTTGCGATTGCCGTGTCCGGCACTGAGGGCGAATTCATTTCGCGCATGAACCGCGAAGCTAAACGCCTTGGCATGAACGACACCAATTTTTTGAATCCAACGGGGCTCACACAGCAAGGGCACTTCTCAACGGCGCACGACTTGGCCGTGCTCTCCCTCGCCCTGATGCGCGACTATCCGCAGTACATGAAGTTTTACGGCGAGCGCACGTTTACGCATAACAACATCACGCAGCCGAATCGCAATCGTTTGATGGCAGACGACCCTACGGTGGATGGCTTGAAGACGGGCCACACGGACGCGGCGGGCTGGTGCTTGATCGCAACGGTGAACCGCGCGCCGCGTCGCTTGCTGACCGTCGTACTCGGCGCTTCGAGCGAGGCTGCGCGGATCGGCGAATCGAGGAAGCTCATCGATTGGGCGTTTTCGGCGTACGAGCCGCGTCGTTTTTACGAAGCGGGTAAATCTATTCAAACACTCACCGTTTGGAAATCTACGGTCGATCAAATTCCAATTGGTTTTCGCGATGACGTAACCGCGGTCAACACGCGCGGCAAGTCGCATGAAATCACCACCGAGCTCACCATTCCCGAACCCAAAATCGGGCCGCTTCAGGCGGGTGACACGGTGGGCGTTTTGAAGGTGAAGCGATCAGGAAATTTGTTGTACGAGCGCGATGTCGTGGCGCTGGAAGCCGCGCCGCAAGCGGGCTTCGTCAAGCGCACGTGGCACACGATTGTTTTGTGGTGGAAGAGTATTTTCAAATGATTTTTTTGAATGGCGATTGGATGCCGATTGAAGACGCAAAGATTAGCGTCTTGGATCGCGGTTTTATTTACGGCGACGGCGTGTATGAATACGTGCCGGTCATCAATCGCAAGCCGTATCGTTTGCTGCCACATCTCGCGCGACTCGATAAATCGTGCCAAGAAATCGGGCTGAAAAATCCCTATTCGGTCGAACAATGGTCCGACATCATCAAGCAAATCATCGCCAAACAATCGTTTGATGATCAGGGCGTTTATTGGCAAGTAACACGCGGCGTGGCCAAGCGCGATCACACCTTCCCGAAGGATGTGGAGCCAACGGTCTTCATGATGTCTAACCCGTTGCCCAAGCTCACGCAAACGCAGATCGACGATGGCGTCGCCTGCTACACCTATCCCGATTTGCGCTGGCATCGTTGCCACATCAAATCGATTTCGCTCTTGGGCAATGTGCTTGCTCGCCAGCATTCGTTTGAGCAAGGCGGCGTGGAATGCGTGATGCTGCGCGATGGGTTCATGACGGAGGCGTCGGCGTCGAACGTGTTCTGCGTGTTTGGCGACACCATCGTCTCGCCGCCGAAAGACAATCACATTTTGGGCGGCATCACGCTTGACGGCGTGATGGAATTGGCGACGAAATCGAACATGAAATTGGTCGTTCGCTCCGTACCCGAAGCTGAAATGTGGACAGCCGATGAAATGTGGCTCTCATCATCGAGCAAAGGCGTGCTCGCGATCACCTCACTCGACGACAAACCGATTGGCAACCCCTTGCATCGCGGCAAACCCGGCCCCATGTTCAAAAAAATGTTTGCAATCATGCAAGCGGATATGCACGCCTAAGCCTTAGATGACTACGCCCGACGAAAAGAAATCGACTCCACTCGCGAGCATCGGCCCCGCGGGAGCTGAGACCAATTTCATTTTCCCCACCGAATACCCGCTCAAAATCGCGGGGAAAAATCATCCCCAACTTGAGACGGTAGTCGTTGAAATTGTCCGTCGCCACGTTGGCGATTTTGATGCAACGAGCGTGACGGTGCGTGAATCCAAAGGCGGCAAATATTTAGCTGTTTCAGTGAGCTTCACGGCGCACTCCAAAGCGCAGCTCGACGCGCTCTATCAAGACCTCACCGCGCACCCCGACATCGTTTGGGCGCTTTAGCCGCTCGTGATCTCCAACGTTGTCTGTCGATCGCTCGGTCGCGTTGACTATGAGCAAACGGTGCTGCAAATGCGCGCCTTCACCGATGCGCGAACGCCCGAAACGCCCGATGAACTCTGGCTTGTAGAGCACGATCCCGTCTTCACGCAAGGCGTAGCGGGCAAACCTGAACACCTGCTCATCAACCCCGAAAACATCCCAGTCGTCCACACCGACCGAGGCGGCCAAATCACGTTTCACGGCCCCGGGCAAGCGGTTGTGTACGTGATGTTTGATTTGCGGCGAGCGGGGTATGGTGTGAGGGAGTTGGTGCAGCGGATCGAAAACGCAGTCATCGAGGTGTTGGCAGCCTACGGTGTTGTGGCCTACGGCAAACGCGATGCGCCGGGCGTGTATGTCGCGATGGGAGCTAGCTCCCTTCTCCCGCAGGCGGGAGAAGGGGTGGGGATGAGGGTGTCGGGGCTTGGAGAGCGATCTTCGAGCTTCCAGAGCACTCCGTCACGTGCGGTGGATTCTTCTTCCGGCACATCGTTCCGCGCACCACCAGCACCCTCACCCCAACCCTCTCCCGCCCGCAGGAGAGGGGGCATGCCCGCCTCGAATGAGCTAGGCGTTGACTCCCTTCTCCCGCAGGCGGGAGAAGGGTTGGGGATGAGGGTGTCGTTGCCAGCAGACCCAAGGCTGCAGCACAACGCCCTGCAACCCTGCGCGGACGGCTCTTCCTCCGCAACATCGCTCTCCCCTCAACCAGCACCCTCACCCCAACCCTCTCACGCCCGCGGGAGAGGGGGTATCTCCACTACGAATGGGCTGAGCGCGGACT
>JAAFHR010000352.1 GCA_013298455.1 Betaproteobacteria bacterium
AACCACGCGGCGTTGGCGATGCCCGAAAAATCCATCGGTTTACCCATGCCCAAGCCGTTCGTGAGGATCGCGTAAATGATCGACGCGATGATGAGGCCAACGAGAATGAGCAATCGCTGCACGAGCCCTTTGGTGTAAACGGCCACCAGCCCCACGCTCACAAACGTCACCGCTTGCATCCACGCATCGAAGCCCGTGGGTGCCATGTTTTTAATGGGAATCCCCGCGAGATTTAAGCCAATCACGGCAACGACTGCACCGGTGACAACGGGCGGCATGAGCGTTTCAATCCAGCCAACACCAATCGCTTTGACGATCAACCCGACCACCACAATGGCCGCGCCGCACGCAATGATGCCGCCGAGCGCGACCGCCAAATTTGGGTTGGGCCCTTTGCCTGCATACGCCGTCGCGGCGATCACCACTCCGATGAAGGCGAAACTCGAACCGAGATAGCTGGGGATTTTCCCGCCCACCAAGAAAAAGAAAATCAAGGTGCCAACGCCGCTCATCAAGATCGCGATATTGGGATCGAAGCCCATCAAAATCGGCGCGAGCACCGTCGCGCCAAACATGGCGATCACATGCTGCAATCCCATGACCGCCGTCGCGCCATAGCTCAAGCGTTCGTCCGGCGCAACAATGCCGCCGCTCAGGTTTTCTTTCCAGTTAAACAGTGCCATTGCGTAACCCCTTTTTCGTTGTTGCGGCGCATCGCCGGATAGGCATGGTTGTATCGGCTAAACGGAGATTCGGCAAGTGGAAACGAGCATGGATTTGCGGTGTGCGGGTACGAAACCACTATGATCAATGTCATCCTAGCTCTCAGCACATAAGCCATACTTAAAATGGCATGCAGATTAACTAGAGCTACTATCGAAAAGTATAAAAAATCGTTTAAAGCCAATATTTCCAAAGACATTTGGACAAATTGTTGGAATACAGTCGCCACCACCTGATCGCTGTTGTCAAAGTCCAAACCTAGGGAAATCTGTCACCCGCAGCGTCAGCCTCCGTTTAGACTTTCGTGCATTCAATGGGCTTCGCCACTTTGTCAACTTAGGAGGAATTTCGATGCACAAACTCAAACTTCTTACCGTCGCCGTCGCCGCTGCGGCCGCCATCGGCAGCGCGCAGGCGCAAATCAAAATCGGCTTCGTTGCCGAGCTCTCCGGTCCGCAAGCGCCGCTGGGTCAGGATCAGTACGACGCGCTGATGCTCCTCGTTGAGCAAAACGGCGGCAAGCTCGGCGGCCAGGCCGTGCAGATCATCAAAGAGGATTCGCAGCTGAAGCCCGACGTGGCCAACCAAGTCGTCGACAAGCTCCTCGAAAAAGACAAAGTGCAAATCATCACCGGCGTGACGTTTTCCAACATCATGATGGCCGTGCACAAAAAAATCACCGACAAGGGCGTGTTTCTGATCGGCTCAAACGCAGGTCCGTCGCCGATTGCTGGAGCTCAGTGTTCGCCGTACTTCTTCAGCACGTCGTGGCAAAACGACATGCAAGCTGAAGTCGTGGGCAAATACGCGTCCGACAAAGGCTACAAGAGCGTGATGGCGATGGCGCCCAACTACCAGGCCGGCAAAGATTTCATCGCCGGATTCAAGCGCACGTACAAAGGCGGCACCGTAGTCGACGAAATCTATACGCCACTCAATCAGCAAGATTTCTCAGCCGAACTCGCACAAGTTGCGAGCAAAAAGCCCGATGCGCTCTACGTGTTCTACCCAGGCGGTTTGGGTGTGAATTTCGTGAAGCAATTTCAGCAAGCGGGGCTTAACAAATCGATGACCGTGATGTCGGCGTCAACCGTTGACGGCACAACGCTTCCGGCTCTTCGCGATGCGGCACTGGGCATGCTCTCTGGCACATTCTGGGGTCCCGATTTCCCGAACGATGCGAACCAAAAATTCGTCGCGGCGTTTGAGAAGAAGTACAACCGTATTCCATCGCAATACGCTGCGCAAAGCTACGATGCAGCGCAGTTGCTCGACAGCGCGATTCGTAAAGTCGCAGGCAAGGTTGACAACAAAAAGGCGTTCCACGCCGCGCTCAAAGCCGCTGATTTCAAATCCGTTCGCGGCAATTTCAAATTCAACACGAATCAGTTTCCTGTGCAAGACATGTTCATGTTTGACGTGTCAAAAGACAGCAAAGGCCGTGTGAGTTTGCGCACTGTATCCAAGCCATTGGTTAATCACACGGATTCGTATGCGGCCCAGTGTCAGATGAAGGCGTTGTAGGCCTGCGCAGGCGCTGAAGGCGGTGTTTGTCACACCTCGCAGCGAACTGTTGGCGCGACACCGCCCGCTGCGAGATTCATAGGGAGTCAGTTTGGAAGAAATCAAAGGCTACGTCGCGGCAGCAGTGTCGCTTGTCGCAGTCTGTGCGGGATTTCTTACTGCGCGTCGGCAGTTGCGAGCTGCTCGACGCGCTACGGCCGTGACTATTGCCAAGAATCATTACCGAGAAACGCTCGACCTGTTCCTAAAGCACCATGACATCGTTTACTTGGGTGTCAAGGCCTCGACTTACCAAACACTGACCGAGCACGTATCTCAGTTTCGTAGATATCGTTGGCTTGCAACGATCACCATGTTCTCCTTGCAGGAGCTATACAACGTATTTGTTTCCGATCCGGAGGGTAAAGATGCTCGCTGGGAGCGCACGATTGTGATCATCTCGTCGGTCTTTCGCTGTCACCTTCTGAGCGAGGAGCACTTTCCGGAGTACATACGCTCCGGTTATGACCCCGCATTTCTAGAATTTGTCTTCGCGAACCTTCGGAAGCACGAACACCCTGCCTCTAGCCTACAGATCAGTGAGTTTACGGTCCGCTGAGGCTCGACAACCTGTTCTGAACTTAAAGACAACGTTATCGCCGTTGAGCTGAAATTTCCAGACGGAGATAATGCACACACGCTCAGCCGACGCAGCACTGCCTATGACCACCCAACTCGCCCTTTCACAAATCCTCAACGGGCTTCAGCTCGGCGTCTTACTCTTCCTCCTCGCCGCTGGCCTCACGTTAGTCTTCGGCATCATGAGCTTTGTGAATTTGGCGCATGGTTCGCTCTTTATGCTGGGCGCGTATTTCGGTGCGGCAGCGTTCGCAAAAACGGATTCGTTTTTGATCGGTGTGTTGGCCGCAGTCGTCGGCGCAGGCGCTGTCGGATTGCTACTTGATCGATTCGCGCTCACCAAACTCTACGAACGAGATCATCTCGATCAGGTGCTTGCCACTTTCGGTTTGATTTTATTTTTCAACGAACTCATTCGCATCATCTGGGGGCCCGGATCGATCTTCATGCAGGTGCCTGATGCGCTGTCGCAAACGGTTTCCATCTTTGGCGTGAATTACCCTTCGTATCGTTTTGCGATCATTGGCGTGGGATTACTCGTCGCGCTGGGGCTCTACTTACTGATTCAAAAAACACGCGTCGGGATGCTCATTCGCGCCGGGGCCACGCATCCGGCAATGGTGGCGTCGCTCGGTGTGAATATCAAATGGCTCAACACCTTGGTGTTTGCGCTCGGCGCGGCGCTCGCTGGCCTGGCTGGCGTCATGGCGGGCCCGATTGTTTCTGTGCAACCGGGTATGGGTGAGCCGGTGTTGATCCTCACCTTGGTCGTCATCATCATTGGTGGCTTGGGCTCGATTCGGGGCGCGTTTTACGCGGCGCTAATTGTCGGAGTAGTTGACACGCTCGGCCGAGCGTTCATGCCCACCGTGATGCGCGGAATTTTTGAGCGAAACACAGCCGATGCTGCGGGGCCCGCGCTCGCATCCATGTTGATCTATTTGCTGATGGCCGTGGTGCTCGCCGTGAAACCGCAAGGGCTCTTCCCCACGACTTCGGGAGCGGTGCGATGAGCCTCTTCCCCACCAGCATTGACTGGCGCGCACCGCGTACGCTGGTAGCCGTCGCCGTCCTGCTCGCACTCGTGGCACTACCGATTTTGATGAGCGGTGACAGCGGAAGTTTCTACGTGAAATTCGTAACCCGCGTGATGATTTACGCGCTCGCAGCCATCGGGCTCAACTTCATTCTCGGCTTCGGTGGCATGGTGAGCTTGGGGCA
>JAAFHR010000353.1 GCA_013298455.1 Betaproteobacteria bacterium
GACTTGTCGTTGAAACAGGTTCAGCGCGAGAAGTGCATCACTTTGCGCTCCTGGGTGGCTACGGCGCTGAGGCCGTGCACCCGTACTTGGCCCTCGAAACGCTCACCCAGCTCGAGGGCATCGTGCCCGGTGTATCTAGCTACGAGAGCCAAAAGCGCTTTGTCAAAGCCATTTGCAAGGGCTTAAATAAAGTCATGTCGAAGATGGGCATTTCGACCTATCAAAGCTACTGCGGCGCGCAGATTTTTGAATCGGTCGGACTCAATTCAGCGTTCCTCGACAAATACTTCACCGGCACGTCGAGCAGCGTCGAAGGCATTGGTTTGTTCGAAGTCGCTGAAGAGCAAATGCGTTTGCACCGCTTGGCCTTTGGCAACGATCCAGTGCTCGCCAACGCACTCGATGCGGGCGGCGAATACGCAGTTCGCACCCGTGGCGAAGAGCACATGTGGACGCCCGAAGTCATCACCAAGCTTCAACACGCCACTCGCGCCAACAACGCCAGCACCTACAAAGAATACGCCGCACTCATCAACGACCAAACCGGTAAGTTGAAAACGCTGCGCGGCATGTTTGCGTTCAAATTTGAGAGCCGTCAAGCGGTGCCGCTCGATGAGGTTGAACCTGCCAAAGAAATCGTTAAACGCTTCGCCACTGGCGCGATGTCTCTGGGCTCCATTTCAACGGAGGCCCACGCAACGCTTGCGATTGCGATGAACCGAATCGGCGGCAAATCCAACACTGGCGAGGGCGGCGAAGACGCCATGCGCTACATCCCGCTCAAAAAGGGCGAGACGATGCAAGCGCGTTTGGGCGAGCATCGCATGATTAAAAACATCGCCACCATAGAGGGCGATTCGATGCGCTCGGCGATCAAACAAGTTGCCTCGGGTCGCTTCGGTGTGACCGCTGAATACTTGGCCAGCGCCGATCAAATCCAAATCAAAATGGCGCAGGGCGCGAAGCCCGGCGAAGGCGGTCAATTACCCGGCCATAAGGTGTCGGAATACATCGCGCAGCTCCGATTCTCGGTGCCCGGAGTGGGCTTGATTTCACCGCCTCCGCATCACGATATCTATTCGATTGAAGATCTCGCGCAGCTCATTCACGATTTGAAAAACTCAAATCCGAAAGCCAGCATCAGCGTGAAGTTGGTGAGTGAAATCGGCATCGGCACAGTGGCCGCAGGCGTCACGAAATGCAAGGCCGATCATGTGGTCGTTGCAGGTCATGATGGCGGCACCGGCGCGTCGCCAATTTCAAGCGTGAAGCATTGCGGCACACCTTGGGAATTGGGGCTGGCCGAAACACAGCAAACGCTCGTGTTGAATCGGTTGCGGGGTCGTATTCGTGTGCAGGCCGACGGACAGATGAAAACGGGCCGAGATGTTGTGATCGGTGCGCTCTTGGGCGCTGATGAATTTGGTTTCGCGACTGCGCCGCTCGTCGTTGAGGGCTGCATCATGATGCGCAAATGCCACCTCAACACCTGCCCCGTCGGCGTGGCAACGCAAGATCCAGAGCTTCGCAAAAAATTCACCGGCGAGCCTGAGCATGTGGTGAACTACTTTTTCTTCGTTGCTGAAGAAGTGCGCGAATTGATGGCCAAGCTCGGCGTGCGTAAGTTCGACGAGCTCGTCGGCCACAGCGATTGGCTCGATATGCAAGCCGGAATCGATCACTGGAAGGCCAAGGGGCTCGATTTCTCGAAAGTCTTCTACTCACCGAAGATGCCTGCCGAGGTCGCTCGCTACCACTGCGAATCGCAAGATCACGGCTTGGACGGCGCGCTCGATCACGAGCTGATCGCCAAAGCGGCGCCCGCGCTCACCGACAAAAAGAAAGTCGAAATTGCAGCGACGATTGGTAATCACAATCGCTCAGTCGGCGCGATGCTCTCCAATGCCGTCGCCGTGAAATATGGCCACAGCGGACTCGCGGCAGACACGATTCACGTTCGTTTCAGTGGAATCGCAGGTCAAAGCTTCGGAGCGTTCCTCTCACGCGGTGTGACGTTCGAAATCGAAGGCGCGACCAACGACTACTGCGGCAAAGGTTTGTCCGGCGGGCGTATCGTCGTTTATCCAAACGCGAAGTGCCCTGCCAAAGCTGAAGAAAACATCGTCATCGGCAACACCGTGATGTACGGCGCGACCGAAGGCGAGGCCTATTTCCGTGGCATCGCGGGCGAGCGCTTCGCGGTGCGAAATTCCGGCGCAACGGCGGTCGTTGAAGGCGTGGGTAACCACGGCTGCGAATACATGACCGGCGGCACCGTCGTTGTGCTCGGTGCTACGGGGCCCAACTTCGCAGCAGGCATGTCGGGCGGAATCGCCTATGTCTACGATCCGAAGGGCACATTCGCGAAGCACTGCAATTTGTCGATGGTTGGCATCGAACCGCTCCTCTCGGAGATCGAGCAAACCGGCGTTGAGCAAGAAGCCATCGCGCAGGGCAAAGGCCGCAAACGTCATCGTGATGCGAGCGACGAATCAATTGTGAAGTCACTCATCGAAAAGCATTTGCGCTACACGGGCTCGGCCGTCGCGCTATCGATCATGGACGATTGGGCAGCGCATCGGAAGCACTTTGTGAAAGTGTTCCCAACGGAATACAAGCGGGCGTTGACGGATATGTATGCGGAAGCGATGAAGAGCAAGAACGCGACGAAAGAAGTGGTCGCGAAGTAATTGTTTAGCCCCCTCTCCCGCGGGCGGGAGAGGGCTAGGGTGAGGGTGCGACGCGCCTATTAACCCACAGCTCGGATAGACCGCCCCCACCCTCACCCCAACCCTCTCCCGCCTGCGGGAGAGGGAGTTAGAACAGAAGTAAAGACATCATGGGAAAAATCACCGGATTCATGGAGTATCAACGCCTTAAAGAGGCCTCGGAAGCTCCGCAAGCGCGAATCAATCACTACCGCGAATTTGTCGTCACGTTGAAGCCCGACGAGGCCAAAACGCAAGGTGCACGCTGCATGGATTGCGGCATTCCGTTTTGTCAAACGGGTTGTCCAGTCAATAACATCATTCCCGATTGGAATGATCTTGTGTATCGCGGCAACTACCAAGAAGCGCTCGATACGCTGCACTCAACGAACAACTTCCCCGAGTTCACCGGTCGCGTGTGCCCCGCACCGTGCGAAGCGGCTTGCACGCTAAACATCAACAACGACGCCGTCGGCATCAAGTCGATTGAGCATTTCATCATCGACAAGGGCTGGGAAGAAGGCTGGGTCACGCCGCAAATCAACACCAAAAAAACGGGCAAGAAAATCGCCGTCGTTGGCTCGGGCCCCGCAGGATTGGCTGCTGCTCAGCAGCTCGCCCGCGCCGGTCACGCCGTCACCGTGTTTGAAAAATCGGATCGCATCGGCGGTCTTCTCCGCTACGGCATTCCTGATTTCAAGATGGAGAAATCGCACATTGATCGACGCATTGCACAGATGGAGGCCGAGGGCGTGACGTTCAAAACGAGCGTGATGGTTGGCAGTGGCGAATTGGTGGCGGGCGTGGGTAACGACGCGAAAGAAATCGTGTCGCCGGATACGCTGAAGAACGAATTCGACGCTGTAGTTTTGGCGGGCGGATCGGAACATCCACGCGATTTGCCAGTGCCGGGTCGTGAGCTCAAAGGCGTTTATTACGCGATGGAATTTTTGCCGCTGCAAAACAAGCGTGTTGCGGGCGACGATGTCGAGGTGATTTCTGCAAAGGGCAAACACGTTGTAGTGATCGGCGGTGGTGACACGGGCTCTGATTGCGTGGGGACATCGAATCGCCACGGCGCAGCGAGCGTTACGCAATTCGAGCTCATGCCGCAGCCGCCCGAGCAAGAAAACAAGGCGCTCACGTGGCCGAATTGGCCTTTGAAGATGCGTACATCATCGTCGCACGAAGAAGGCGCGAATCGCGATTGGTCGGTGACCACCAAAGCGCTCGTTGGCAGCAATGGTCAAGTCACCGCGCTCAAAGCCGCACGCGTCGAATGGAAAGACGGCAAGATGCACGAGGTCGCGGGCAGCGAATGGGAAATGAAAGCCGACATCGTGCTCTTGGCGATGGGTTTTGTGCATCCG
>JAAFHR010000354.1:0-1541 GCA_013298455.1 Betaproteobacteria bacterium
GGCGCAGCGGGTGACGCCCACGGATCGGATTGACTCACCGAAATTTGCGAGCCGTTGGCGAAACTCGTTTCCAGCGCCGCCCCGGGTTGACGATCCACCACCGTGACATCAAAACCCCGTTGCCGCAAAAAGTAAGCCGTGTGAACGCCGAGAATGCCGGCACCTAAAACTAAAACGCGCATCTGGTATTGCCTTTACTGCTCACCTGCCGCACTCGTGGCGCAGCCGTGAAAATTTCATCTAAGCGCCCATGCTAGAAAGGAAATGCGACCAGCGCCAGAGTGCATGCGGAATTCGCATCGTGGCGCTGACATAAACCTTTCGCAGCGGCGCACGGATGTGCGGGTCGTATAAAGTTGAAGTTGTCGTGGACTGGATTGGCTAGCTTTTTTGTCAAACACCAAACAAGTACTGGGCTTCAAAGCGATTTTCTTGTTATTCAATGAATTGTCTAAATTGCTTGTACCCCACAGATTACATGGCGTACGTTAGTAAAGCCAAAAAAGCTTCCGAATGATCAACCTGACTCTGAAGCAAACACCGTTGGCTAGGTGTCATGTTGAGCGGAGCGAAACATCACGATGCACCCGCTTCTCTTCAATATGGCGCTTTTTGTATGCGCCGTGATCCTTCGCTCTGCTCAGGATGACAATACCTCGACCTGAGTCAGATTAATAGTCAAAAAAAGTTTCCCGTTTGTCAACATAGCTCAGGAATGCGTACTGTCATCCTGAGCGGAGCGAAGGATCAGTATGCACACAGAGATCGCCCGAACGAGCGGGAAAGTATGCACACTGATGTTTCGCTCCGCTCAACATGACAACGACTCAAAAGTGCCTCAATCGGAGTCAAGTTGATAATCAGGAAAAGTTTTACCTTCATCACACCGTAAACACAGAGGACGAATTCGATGTACCTAGCGTTATTGCAGCGTTGTTATCGATGGATTGGCGCGGCGGGATTGAGCTTGCTGTTGCTCGCGCCCGTTTTTGCGTTTACCGTGCCCAACGGCGTTACGCCCGGCCCGTCAGTTGCAGGAATCAACGAATACCGATTGGCCAATGGCTTGACGGTGCTCCTGTTCCCTGATGATTCACAGGCGAAGCTCACCGTCAACATTTCGTATTTGGTCGGCTCGCGCCATGAAAACTACGGCGAAACGGGGCAAGCGCATTTGCTCGAACACATGCTCTTTAAGGGCTCGCCGAAAGTGCCCGATGTCAACACTGAATACACCAAGCGCGCCGCGCAAATGAACGCGATCACGCGTACTGATCTAACGAATTACTTCGCCACGTTCCCCGCCACCGAAGACAACTTGAAATTCGCGATCATGCTCGAAGCGGATCGCATGGTGAATGCGTTTTTGCGCAAGGAAGATCTCGACAAAGAGTTCTCAGTCGTTCGAAACGAATTCGAAGCCGGCGAAAATAATCCCGGTCAAGTGCTCGGCAAACGCTTGTTTGCGATTGCTTACGATTGGCACAACTACGGCAAGCTCCCCATCGGCAATCGCGCCGATATTGAAAACGTATCGATTG
>JAAFHR010000354.1:1551-4076 GCA_013298455.1 Betaproteobacteria bacterium
TACTCTTGATCGCCGGGAAGTTTGATCCCGCCCTCGCGCTCACCGAGATCGCTCGCGAATTCGGAGCCATCGCCAAACCCACGCGCAGCTTGCCGCGCATCAACACCGTCGAGCCGATTCAAGACGGCGAACGAAGCGTCGTCGTGCGCCGCAAGGGCGATATTCAAATCATTGGCGCGGCGTACAAAGCGCCCGGCGCGCTGCATCCCGATATGAATGCGCTGGGCTACGCCGCACTCATTCTGGGGCATACCCCCTCAGGGCGCTTGCACAAAAAACTCGTTGATTCGCAAAAGGCATTGGGCGTGGGTGCGCAAACGCTGGCCTACCTTGATCCGCATCCGTTGATGTTTTTGGCGGTACAAAAGGCGGGCGAAAACGTTGATGCGCTGCGCGACGAGTTTCTCAGTGAAATTGAAAAATTTGCAGATACGCCGCCGACGAGTGACGAAATGCAGCGCACCCGAACGCTCTACGACAATTTGTATGAATCGATGCTCGCCCAGCCCGAACGCATTGGTTTGATGCTCTCAAGCTACATCGCGCAGGGCGATTGGCGGCTATTCTTCTACGACAAAGACACCCATCAAAACGTGACTGCCGAGCGTGTGCAAGCCGTCGCGAAAAAGTACTTCGTGAGAGACAACCGAAGCGTCGCGACGTTCCTTCCCGAAAACTCGCCCGTTCGCGCCGAAATCACGCCAGCGCCACTCGCCGCAGAAGTGCTTAAAGACTGGAAACCCACGACGCAGGTGTCGCAAGGCGAAACGTTTGAGGCGAGCGCCAAAAACATCGATGCACGAACCGAGCTTCACACCGTGGGCGCACTCAAAATTGCGCTGTTGGCCAAGAAAACTCGAAGTGAAACCGTGCAGGTTCGGATGTCATTCAATCGCGGCAGCGAAGCGAGCCGCTCGGGACGCGAGACCGTTTGGAGTCTCGCGCGAAACTCCATCATGCTTGGCAATGAAAAATTCACTCGCGCGCAGCTCGCCGATGAGCTGCAGCGGCGAAAACTGCAAGGCGGTGTGATGTCGTTTGAGACGCGTCGAGAGAATTTGATGTCGGCATTGGAGCTCGCAGCGCAGGTCATGCGCGAGCCGAATTTTCCAGAGGCTGAGTTGGAGCTTCAGCGCAAAGAATCGCTCGCTTCGTTAGAGTTTTCAAAATCTGAGCCCGCAGCACTCGCGGGTGAGCGCATCACGAGGCATTTCAACCCCTATCCACCAGAGCATCCGTTTTACGCCCAGAGCCGCGAGGAAACAGAAAAAGCAATTCGTAGCTACACCCGAGACGACTTGCTAAAAGCCTACGCTGATCTTGCAGGCACCGCCGATGGTGAAATCGCGATTGTTGGAGACTTTGAGCCGAGCGCGGTCAAGGCTACGCTCGAAGCGCTGTTTGCAACATGGCAGAGCAAATCGCCCTACGAGCGAATCCCTGCAAGGCTTTCAACGCCCGCGCCGATCAACGAGTGGATCGACACGCCCGACAAAGAAAACGCCACACTTCGGATGAGCACGAGCTTCGCCCTCAAGCGCGATCATCCTGATTACCCTGCCCTCTGGGTGGCCAATGAAATCGTTGGCGCTGGCGGGCTCGATAGCCGCTTAATGGCGAGAATTCGCGGCAAAGAAGGTTTGAGCTACGGCATCTCTAGCTCGTTCTCAGTGGGCGTATTTGATGAGGTAGCGAGCTGGGGTGTGAGTGGTATCGCCGCGCCGCAAAACGTGATGCGAGTGGAGCGCGCAGTGCTTGAAGAAATCAATGATGCACGAGACAAAGGCTTCACCGCCGAAGAAGTTGCGCGGATCAAAAGCGGCGCTCGCGGCGCTTACAACCAATACTATGCAAGCGACGCATCGGTCGCATCAATGTGGTTAGATCGGCTGCATCGTGGGCTCAAATTTGCCGATTACGAGGCGTTCGTTGACAAGGTTATGGCCGTAACGCCCGAGCAGGCGAGGGACGCGTTTCGAAAGTATGTTGATCCGGCGAAACTTTCAATCGTGAAAGCGGGTGACAAGAAAAAGGCGGACGCTCCGTAGCCGAGTCTTATTGGGCTGCCTTGGCCTTTATCTTCCAGTAAATCCGCGCCGCAAACAGTACGCCAAATATCCCCGCGTAAATGTAGGGCTCCAGCGGGTTGCGGCGCGCCAGCCAAATAAAGTGAATCACCGCAAAGATCGCGATCACGTAGACGAGCTGATGCAGGCGCTGCCAGTGCTGCGCGCCGAGCTTTTTGATCGACGCGTTGTTTGAGGTGATCGCTAGCGGAATGAGCAGCAAAAACGCCGCGAAACCTACGGTGATGAAGGGGCGTTTGATGATGTCTTTGATGATGTCATCGACATCAAAAAATCGATCGAGCCAAACGTAGGTGACGAAATGCAGGCTCACGTAGAAAAACGTGATGAGCCCAGCGGTGCGCCGCAGCCGAAGCAACCAAGGCATCGAAAACCAGCGCCTGAGCGGCGTGATTGATAGCGTGACCGCGAGCGACACGATCGTCCAAGTGCCCGTAG
>JAAFHR010000355.1 GCA_013298455.1 Betaproteobacteria bacterium
AGTTCGGGCGCTCTCCGCCACGGGCGCGGTGGCGCTCATTCATGAATTTCGCCAAACGCGAGACGTTTTGGAATGGTCGGACGCCCGCTCGGGGCAGCGCATTGCTTTGGCTCAAGGCAGCGCTCGCTCGAGCATTGATCATGCAGCGATGTCACCCGACGCCAAGCGGCTCGCCTGGAGCCTGCGAAGCGGCCCAGCGCATTATGTGGTGGTGCAGCGTCGCTTGTCGCCTGTGCCGGGCACGGCCGAACCACCGAGCGACACGGGCGACGTGGAGCCCGCGATGGAGCCGCTACCGTTGAATGTCACCGGCGAGCGTCTACTCCCGCCACCGGCGTCTGGCGCGCGAGCAGATTCACGCTCACCACAGCCCGCCGCACTCCCACCGGAGCCCGCTGCACCTGCGCTGGCTCCGCAGCCCGCCGTACCGCTGCCCCGCTAGCTGCATCGCAAAGCGACAACACGATTGCAGCGTCTTGGCGTAGTATTTACCCCTGTCACGTCTTTGAGTACGGATGTCACGGTCAGTGCGCCCGGCACACACCCAACAACAGCGGGGAAACACGACCGAACAACGGGTTGATGCGTTAACCCAAATACCAATCATTTGTTTCTACGACAGGGGAGTTAATCGATGGATTTTGCAAAAATAATCGAGCGAGCCAAAAACATTTGCCTTTCGCCAAGCACCGAGTGGCCGAAGATTGCCGCCGAAAGCGCCACTACACAATCGCTCTTTACAGGTTACGCCATGATTCTGGCGGCCATTCCCGCCATTTGCGGCTTCATCGGTATGACGGTCGTTGGCATGTCAATGCCGATCGTCGGTACGGTGCGCACGGGCGTGGGCGCAGGTCTGGTGCAGTTGATTGTCGGCTATGTGTTGGCGCTCGTGGGCGTCTACATTCTCTCGCTCATCATCAATGCGCTCGCACCAACATTTGACGGTCAAAAAGACCCCATCAGCGCGCTCAAACTTGCGGTCTACGCCTACACCCCAAGTTGGCTCGCGGGAATTTTGATGCTGGTGCCACTTCTGGGGATGCTGGTCGTGTTGGCCGGTATCTATGGCATCTATCTGCTCTACATCGGCTTGCCGCAATTGATGAAAAACCCGCCGGAGAAATCGGTGGGCTACACCGCCTTGATCGTCGTGTGCGCGATTGTGTTGGGGATTGTGATGGGCGCGGTGGTGGCCGTGTTTGGCGGCGGTGCGATGATGCGCGGTATGTAGCGTCAATTGCGTTGCCCCAGCTCGGGCACGCTGTGGCGGCGCATGCTCTCCGCCGCACAATCGCCCAGAAAAAAAGCCGCAATTGCGGCTTTTTTTGTAGATTGAAAACGGTTAACGTCCGGTAACAGACTCGCCGTCAGCGCCCTCGTGTGATTCCAGCCCTCGCGCCCCATGAAAGCGATCGCGACGCATCGACGGGCGATTCGAATGCAAAAAGCGCTCAAGCTCAATGAGCGCATTCTTGTAAACATCGCGCTTAAATTCGATCACGCCCTCAAGATCAACCCAGTAATCCGTCCAACGCCAGGCGTCAAACTCGGGTTTGGCATCGGCGCGCAAATTCAAATCGGCATCGCGCCCCACGAGCCGCAGCAGATACCAAATCTGTTTTTGACCGCGATAGTTGCCCCGCCACTCGCGTTTGATCCACGAGGATGGCACTTCATAGCGAAGCCAATCCCGGGTGCGCCCCAAGATTTGCACATGTTCCGGCCGAAGCCCAACCTCTTCGTGGAGTTCACGGTACATCGCAGCCTCAGGGCTTTCGCCCGGATTGATTCCGCCCTGCGGAAACTGCCACGAATGCTCTCGAATCCGTTTACCCCAAAAAACCTGGTTTCTGTGATTCGCAATCACAATGGCGACGTTCGGCCGGAAGCCGTCTTTGTCCAACATACGTCACCTGAAAATACTTCATAGTTGTCTCGATTTTCACATAGGAAACGCCAAGCGCATAGCGGCTTACTGGGCGGGGCTTTGCGAGCGATTTGCCAATGTGATGAGAGAGATTTTCCGACTTGGCATACAGATTTTTTTCGTCGGAGAGCAAATCCGAAGCGCGCTCTTGGAGCGACTCGCCGATGCGAAGTAAGTTTCTCTGGACACGAACCGAAACGACTTCGAAACGACTTCGAAAGGACTTGACACAGTTTTATATTTCAATAATAATTGAATCATGGAAACGAAAATCGCTGCCTCAATCTTGGCTTCATTGGCACAACCCACACGCCTCGATGTGTTTCGGGCGCTTGTGGTCGCTGGCAAGCCCGGTCTGGCTGCCGGGGCGCTGGCCGAAAAGCTGGGCGTGAGCGCGACGGTGCTCTCATTCCACCTCAAGGAGCTGCGCTTTGCGCAACTCATCGATAGCGAACAGCAAGGCCGATTCATCATCTACCGAGCCCGCTTCGACACGATGAATGCCCTGCTCTCCTTTCTCACCGAAAACTGCTGTGCCGCCGATCCACGCTCCACGAAGGGCGTGGACGACGACACCTGCTGTCCGCCGGTCGCCACCAAAAAAACGAAGCGGCCCTCCTCCTCAACTACGCCCTAAAGAAATCATCATGAGTCTGCTCAAAAAACTACTCGCGCTGCTCCTCCGTCCGAGCGACGAGCACGCTGAGCGTACCGCTTACGACAGCTGGATTTCGATTGAATCTCGAAAGCCCTATCCCTCGTATTTCTCCAACGCCTGCTGTCCGCGGTCGTGCTGCTAGGGAGACTGTGCGTCGAATTGATGAGCGCACTGTTTCCAAACTCTCAACCCACCACCCAATGAATACTCGAAAGCCCTACAACGTCCTCTTCCTTTGCACCGGCAACTCAGCGCGCAGCGTGATGTCTGAGGCGCTCGTCACCACACTCGGTGGCGGTCGCTTCAAAGGCTTCAGCGCGGGCTCGCACCCCACGGGGCGTGTCAATCCCTTTGCCATCGAAATGATCGCGCCAACGGGCTATGACATGAGCCTGCTGCGCAGCAAATCGTGGGATGAATTCGCCACCGCCGATGCCGAGACAATGGACTTCATCATCACCGTCTGCGACAACGCAGCAGGCGAGACCTGCCCCTATTGGCCCGGTCATCCAGCCACCGCGCATTGGGGCTATGAGGATCCTGCGGCTGTGGAGGGCAGCGACGGCGAGAAGCGCGACGCATTCAAAAAGGTGTTTCAACAGATCGAATCGCGCATCCGGCGTTTTGTGGCGCTGCCGATTGAAACGCTTCGCGCCGAGGATGTAGCCGCGCAGATTCGTGCGATTGGCGAACCCACCGTGATCGCCTGATTTTTTGCCACCGATTTCACAGATGAACACAGATTTAAGTATCGATCGGGTGCAGCCGCCGTCGCTCTCCAAACGATTGAGCGCCGAAGCGCTCGGCTCGTTGCTCCTTGCCTGCGTGGTCATTGGCAGCGGCATCATGGCCGAAAAGCTGGCGGCGGGTAACGCTGGCGTGGCGCTCATTGGCAACACGATGGCGACGGTCGCGATGCTCGGCGTGTTGATCTTCACACTGGGACCGATTTCCGGGGCGCACTTCAATCCGGCGGTGAGTTTGGTGTTTACGTTGCGCGGCGAGCTCGCTTGGCGGGATTTAGCGCTGTTTGTGCCCGTACAAATCGTTGCGATGATTGCAGGCGCCGCTTTGGCGCATGCCATGTTCGGCGCGGAGCTGCTGCAAACTTCGGTGAAAGCGCGATCATCGCTTGGCGAAGGCTTGGGCGAAATCGTCGCCACGTTCGCCTTGGTATTCACGATCCTCGCCACGATCAAGCGCGAAGCGGCGATGTGCGCCATCACCGTGCCAGCGGCGATCACTGCGGGATATTGGTTTACCTCATCGACCTCGTTTGCCAATCCCGCCATCACCATCGCCCGCTCGTTCACCGATTCGTTTTCGGGCATTGCGCCGGGGAGCATTGCGATGTTTATCGCGTCGCAAATTGTTGGGGCGCTATTGGCTTGGCTGTGCTGTCGGCGACTCTTTGGTGCTGAAGCGCAGTAGCAAATCAACCGCTTTGACTCCCTCTCCCCTCGAGGGAGAGGGTTGGGGTGA
>JAAFHR010000356.1 GCA_013298455.1 Betaproteobacteria bacterium
TGCTCAAAGACGCCAACGGCTCACGCACAGAAAAGGCCGATGCGTACGTGATGGCGCTGGGATCGTATTCAACGGCAATGCTCAAACACGTGGGTGTTGACGCGCTCGTCTATCCCGCCAAAGGCTACAGCGCAACGCTACCCATCGCCAACATGAAAGGCGCGCCCAAGGGCTCCATCACCGATGACGAAATGAAAGTAGTCTTCACGACCATCGGAGATCGCCTGCGTATTGCGGGCACCGCTGAGCTTAACGGCTTCGATACCTCGCTCAATCAAGTGCGCTGCGAAGCGCTCACCAAGCGCGCGAGGCATCATTTTCCCGATTTGTGCGAATGGGATGCGGTCAAGTATTGGACGGGTTTGCGCCCCGCCACGCCATCGAATTTGCCAATCATTGGCCGAAGCAACTTGGGCAATTTGTTTATCAATACCGGCCACGGCACGTTGGGCTGGACCGAAGGCCCCGGCTCAGCCAAGGCTTTATCAGAAATCATCGCGGGGGAAGTACCCGAAGTCGACTACGCCTTCATCAACCCACCGAGCCCTAAAATTAGGGCATCCTAAGCCAAACTGATCGCTCACGTGTTGATCCCTTTCTCTTCGACTGCGAATCGCCGCTTCGTGCTCACCAGCATCGTCGCTGCAGCAGGCAGCGCTTTGCTGCTGGCAACGTCCACCGTTGTAACCGCGCAACCCAAACCCGCAGCGCCGGTTGGCGTTGATTTAGTCACGGGCGCACCGGTAAATGCCGCACTTGATAGCGGCCTAGCAACGCCACCGCCTGTGGCTGCTGCCGCGTATTTGGTGGTGGAAGCCACCAGCGGACAGGTGCTTGCTGAGGGTAACGCCAAGGCTCGCCGCGATCCGGCGTCGCTCACCAAGCTGATGACGGCGTACATCGTGTTTGAGGCGTTGCATCAGAAGCAGTTGACGCTCGGTCAACGGGTTCGTGTACCGGAGCGCGCCTGGAAAGCCGAGGGCTCTCGGATGTTTATCGAGCCTGGTGCGCCGGTCACGGCCGAGGATTTGTTGCGCGGACTCATCATTCAATCCGGCAACGATGCGGCGATCGCATTGGCCATTGCTGTTTCGGGCAACGAAGGTGAATTCATTTCTCGAATGAACCGCGAAGCTAAACGCCTAGGCATGAACGACACCAATTTTTTGAATCCGACCGGCCTCACACAGCAAGGGCATTTCTCAACGGCGCACGATTTGGCCGTACTCTCGCTCGCCCTGATGCGCGACTACCCGCAGTACATGAAGTTTTACGGCGAGCGTACGTTTACCCACAACAACATCACGCAGCCCAATCGCAATCGTTTGATGGCGGATGACCCCACCGTGGATGGCTTGAAGACGGGACATACGGATGCCGCCGGCTGGTGCTTGATCGCAACCGTGAATCGCGCGCCGCGTCGCTTGCTTACTGTGGTGCTCGGTGCATCGAGCGAGGCCGCGCGTATCAATGAATCGAGGAAGCTCATCGATTGGGCGTTTTCGGCGTATGAGCCGCGTCGTTTTTATGAAGCGGGTAAATCATTTCAAACGCTCGCGGTTTGGAAGTCGACCGTCGA
Organism: Betaproteobacteria bacterium; assembly: GCA_013298455.1. Classification (GTDB taxonomy): domain Bacteria; phylum Pseudomonadota; class Gammaproteobacteria; order Burkholderiales; family Casimicrobiaceae; genus Casimicrobium. Next base: position 1,580 of record JAAFHR010000356.1, read on the forward strand.
TCAAATTCCCATCGGTTTTCGCGATGACGTAACTGCGGTCAACACGCGCGGAAAATCGCACGAAATCACCACCGAGCTCACCATTACCGAACCGAAAATTGGGCCGATTCAAGCGGGCGACACGGTCGGAGTGTTGAAGGTGAAGCGATCAGGAAATTTGTTGTACGAGCGCGATGTGGTGGCGCTGGAAGCCGCGCCGCAAGCGGGCTTCCTGAAGCGCACGTGGCACACGATTGTTTTGTGGTGGAAGAGTATTTTCAAATGATTTTTTTGAATGGCGATTGGATGCCGATTGAAGACGCAAAGATCAGCGTTTTAGATCGCGGTTTCATTTACGGCGACGGCGTGTACGAATACGTGCCGGTGATCAATCGCAAGCCGTATCGTTTGCTGCCGCATCTAGCGCGGCTCGATAAATCATGCCAAGAAATTGGACTTAAAAATCCGTATTCGGTTGAACAATGGTCCGACATCATCAGGCAAATCATCGCCAAACAAGCCTTTGATGACCAAGGCGTTTATTGGCAAGTGACGCGCGGCGTGGCGAAGCGTGATCACACGTTTCCCAAGGATGTGGAGCCGACGGTCTTCATGATGTCGAACCCCTTGCCGAAACTCACGCAAGCACACATCGACGGTGGCGTGGCGTGCTACACGTATCCCGACTTGCGCTGGCATCGCTGCCACATCAAATCGATTTCGCTTCTGGGCAACGTGCTTGCGCGACAGCATTCATTTGAGCAAGGCGGTGTGGAATGCGTGATGCTGCGCGATGGGTTTATGACGGAGGCGTCGGCATCGAACGTGTTTTGCGTGTTTGGCGACACCATCGTTTCGCCACCCAAGGACAATCACATTTTGGGCGGCATCACGCTCGACGGTGTGATGGATTTAGCGGCGAAAGCGAACATGAAACTGGTCGTGCGCCCCGTGCCCGAATCCGAAATGTGGACGGCTGATGAAATGTGGCTCTCATCATCGAGCAAAGGCGTGCTGGCCATCACCACGCTCGACGACAAACCGATTGGCAACCCCTTGCATTGCGGCAAACCTGGCCCCATGTTTAAGAAGATGTTTGCGATTATGCAAGCGGATATGAACGCCTGAGCCTTTGATGACCACGCCCGAAGAAAAGAAATCCACCACGCCCGCGAGCGTCGCCCCCGCAGGCGCTGAGACCAATTTCGTTTTCCCCACCGAATATCCGCTCAAGATCGCGGGGAAAAATCATCCTCAACTCGAAACTGTGGTCGTTGAAATTGTGCGTCGCCACGTTGGCGATTTTGATGCGACGAGTGTGACGGTGCGTGAATCCAAGGGCGGCAAATATTTGGCCGTTTCGGTGAGCTTCACTGCACACTCCAAAGCGCAGCTCGACGCGCTCTACCAAGACCTTACCGCGCACCCCGACATCGTTTGGGCGCTCTAGCCGTTCGTGCTTTCAAACGTTGTCTGTCGAACGCTCGGTCGAGTTGACTATGAGCAAACAGTGCTGCAAATGCGCGCCTTCACCGATGCGCGAACGCCCGAAACGCCCGATGAACTCTGGCTTGTAGAGCACGATCCCGTCTTCACGCAAGGCGTAGCGGGTAAGCCCGAACACCTGCTGATCAACCCCGAAAACATCCCTGTCGTCAAAACCGACCGAGGCGGTCAGATCACGTATCACGGCCCGGGGCAAGCGGTTGTCTACGTGATGTTTGATTTGCGACGAGCGGGGTATGGTGTTCGGGAGTTGGTGCAACGGATCGAGAACGCGGTGATCGAAGTGTTGGCGGAGCATGGTGTATCGGCCTACGGCAAACGAGATGCGCCGGGGGTGTACGTATCGGCTCGGGGTAGCGCCGCGCAGGTCCCTCCCCCTGCAAGGGGAAGGCTAGGAGGGGGATGGTTTTCTCTTCCGGCTGCGAAACAAAACCATCCCCACCCTCACCCTCCCCTTGAAGGGGAGGCGGCAATCGAGGGCGCGGTGCGGGAGGGAAATCCGACCGAATCCAAAATCGCCTCCCTCGGTCTAAAAATCCGCAACGGCTACAGCTATCACGGCGTGGCGCTCAATGTGCGCATGGACTTGTCGCCTTTCTCACTCATCAACCCATGCGGCTATGCTGGTCTGCAAGTTACTCATCTACATGACTTCGGCGTGAGTGACAACGTGAACGTCATAGGCGAACGACTCATGAATTCCCTTGCAGCGCTGCTAAGCCAACCCGCTCCACCCAAGCCGTGAGAAAATTCATTCATGAATGAACTCGCCACCACCGACACCAAAACCTTCGACAACGCTGCTGGTGTAAAGCACAAGGGCGAAGGCAAAACGGTTCGCATTCCCATCAAGGTGGTTTCTGCACCGATGCTTCGCAAACCTGATTGGATTCGCGTGAAAGCCCCCACGGGCGAGCACGCGCAGCGCTTCACCGAGATCAAAAAAATTCTGCGTGAACATAAGCTGCACTCGGTGTGCGAAGAGGCGAGCTGCCCCAACATC
>JAAFHR010000357.1 GCA_013298455.1 Betaproteobacteria bacterium
GCTCAATAACGATGGCAGCGCGAAGCTCGATGGCAACGGCAAACCCATCGCAACCTACGATGAAGCCGTGGTTCAAGGATTTGCCAAAGCGTTCACAGGGTGGCATTTCGCCAACCAACCGATGGAAACCGAGCCGTGGCGTTTTTATTGGCCGATTGCCAAATGGACCGAGCCGATGACGCCGTGGACCGGTCGCCGCTGCCCGCAAGATGGGCGCTGGCCACAGGGCACGACCGATGCCACGTGCCCCGCCGGCTCGCCCACGGGTTGCTGGTGTCACGTAACTGGCCAGCATGCGGCGCTTTCCTACCCGCCGCCGCACAACACCGAATCGAAACGCCTGCTGCAATATCCAAACGCACCCTTTGCCAACCTGCCCGCCAACCAATCTGCGCAGCAAGATCTGGAGCAAGCGATAGACAACGTGTTTAACCACCCCAACGTTGGGCCGTTCATCGTGCGCCAGCTCATTCAGCGCTTGGTGACGAGTAACCCGACACCGCAATACGTTGCCGACGTCAGCGCTGTTTTCAACAACAACGGCAGCAATCAGCGCGGCGATATGAAATCAGTGGTTCGCGCCATCTTGACGCACAGCGAAGCGCGAAGCGCAGCCGCCGCCTCGCAAATTTCATTTGGCAAACTGCGCGAACCGATCATCAAATTCATTCAGCTACACCGCGCGTTTGGCGCAACGGCGAGCAGCGGCTACTACGACATTTGGGACATCGGTGGCGTTGAGCACGTAGGGCAATCGCCGCTCAAAGCGCCTTCGGTTTTCAACTACTACCATCCGGATTTTGCGCCGTCTGGCGCGATGACCTACGGCGCATCGCCGCTGCAGGGCCCTGAATTTGAAATTGCCAGCACATCGAGTGTGGCGGGGTTTTCGGACTTTATGAAGTGGGGTATTACGGGCGGATTTAATCGCGGAAGCACGTCGGGCAACCATATCGCGCCGGACTACACACCCTACCTCTCCGGGCAATCCGCGCTGGCGGACGATGCAAACGCGCTCGTTAACGATCTCGATCTGCTCCTCACGGCCAACAACCTGAAACCGGGCTTTAAGGCCAATCTCGTCGCGATGGTCAACGGCATCACTCGTGGCAACATCGATGACCAGCGAAATGAGCGCCTTTCAGCGCTGCTCTGGCAAATCATTCAATCGGCTGACTACGCCATTCAACGCTAAGCAGGAGAGAGAGCATGAATCGTCGTCAATTCATTCAAAGCGGTGCCGCGCTATCAGCCGTGGGGGCGCAGCCGTTTGTCCCGTTTTCGATTTCCATGGCCGACGCGGGCACCGTCACCCCGAACGCCAATGAGAGCGGTTACCGGGCGCTCGTCTGCGTTTTCTTGTTTGGTGGGAACGACAGCCACAACATGATCGTGCCGCTCCAAACCAGCGAATACAACAGCTACGCCGCCGCGAGAAACGGGCTCGCGGATCGCAACGGACTGGCACTACCACTTGATCGTTTGCTGCCGATTTCGCCCACGGGATTGGGCGCAAACTCACTTGGCTTTCATCCAGCGATGCCCAACATGCAGTCGCTCTTTGCCGATGCCGCAAAGCCGCTCGCGATCGTTGCCAACACCGGCCCGCTGCTCCGCGAAACCAGTCTCTCGCAGTACCGAAGTACCAATTGGGAGCTACCGCCGCAACTCTTTTCACACTCCGACATGCAGATGCATTGGCAAACCATGCGCCCCGATCAACCGGCGTTGACCGGCTGGGGCGGACGCATGGCCGATGTGTTTAGGATTGCCTCAGCAGGGCGCTTACCGGTGTCGATCAGCTTGGGCGGCGGCGGCATTTTCATGAAAGGCGACATCGCAACGCCGTATCAAGTGATGCCAGTTCGCTACTTCAATGGCGCCGTCGATCCCGGCACTCGAATCGCTCGCACCCCAGTCGCCAATATCGATTGGAACTGGACGGGCTCGAAGCCGCAAAACGTGTTTATCAACGATTTTTCGTCTGCCCGCGCTAATCTGCTCGAACAGCAATACGGTCGTTTGACCCGCGGTTCGATGGAAATTGGCGAATTCGTGAGTAACGCGATGTACAGCGTGAGCGGCAACAACTACACGTTGAGAAATCCTGTCAGTTGGAGCGCTTCGCCCACTGTGTTGAACAACCCGTTAGCCGCGCAACTACATGCCGTAGCCGCCATGATTGCCGCCCGGCAAACGCTCGGAACCACGCGACAAGTATTCTTCGTCTCACTCGGCGGATTTGACAATCACGGCGATCAATTCGGCAACATCAACAACACCAAATCCCTGCTCGCTGGAAAGCACTTCACGCTGCTCTCAATGCTCGATCAAGCGCTCAAAACGTTCTACGATGCCACAGTGTCGATGGGCATTTCGAACGACGTCACCACGATGACCATGAGCGACTTCGGCCGCACCATGAAATCCAACGGCCAAGGCTCCGATCACGGCTGGGGCGGACACCAATTGGTGCTCGGCGGCGATGTAAACGGCGGGCGCGTGTTCGGCGAATTTCCGTTTGCTGCAAAGTTGCCGTCGATTGACGTGGGCGAAGGCCGGTTGCTGCCAGAAATCGCTGCTGATGCCTACACCGCGCGTTTGGCGCAGTGGTTCGGCGCAGATTCGACGGAGCTCGCAACGATCTTCCCGAATCTGTCGCGCTTCCCGAGCCATGTGCCCAAAGTGGCTGCGCTGATGAAGCGCTAAAGTTAGAAAGCTGTAGGCGCGGACCTGGCCGCGCTCTGTCGGCAAGGTTCCAAAGCCACCAATCGACGTCAAGTCGTCGGCTAAGAGCGCGCAGGCACGATGGCTGATGCTTGCTGCCCTTTTCACTAGAAGTGACCTCTGCACAACCGGCTAATGAGATCGAATCTCCCGTAACTCGTCATTCCCGCGCAGGCGGGAATCCATGGTGAGTTGAGCAAAATCAATCACTTGGAACATGGCTTTTCATCGACGATAGATTCCCGCCTTCGCGGGAATGACGGAAATGAGAGTCGTGCAGAGGTCTTTAGAAAGGGGGAATCCCAAGCGCAATCAGCGAAAATACCGCCATGGACAAAACGCTCACAATTTCCGGGATGCACTGCGGCGCGTGCGTGGCTCGCGTCACCCGCGCGCTCACGCCGTTCGCCAAAGAAGTACAAGTCACACTCGAACCGCCGCGCGCCGTTTTGCGGGGCGCCCATGACGACGCATCACTCGACATGCTGCAAATCGCTGCAGCGGGCGCCGGAAAATACACGCTAGAAATCGCGCCGAGCGCCACGTTTGCAGCCGACACAGGCGCGGGCGAAGCCAGTGGATTTTTCGCAACCTACAAACCGCTCTTGCTGATCCTTGCGTTTCTGATCGGCGCAACGTGGCTCGTTCACATGCAAACGGCCAATCGCCACTGGCACGAATGGATGAGCGATTTCATGGCGGGATTTTTTCTTGTCTTTAGCTTTTTTAAGCTCCTCAATCTGCGCGGCTTCGTGCAGGCGTATCGCGGTTACGATTTGGTGGCAGCCAGAAGCAGCGCGTATGCGTACGCTTATCCGTTCATTGAATTGGCGCTGGGTGTGGCGTATTTAACTCGCTGGAATCCTGTCGTTACTCACTGGGCTACGCTTATCGTAATGACGCTCGGCGCGCTGGGCGTGATCAACGCGCTCAGGAAACGCCAGCTCATCGAATGTGCGTGCCTTGGAACCGTTTTCAAACTGCCGATGTCAAAGGTGACGTTGATCGAGGACATCAGCATGGCAGCGATGGCGGCTGTGATGCTCGTAAACATCGCCTAACTTGCCCAAACCGTTCGCCCTGAGTCCGTCGAAGGGCACGTCGATCCCCGCCAAATCTTCGATCAGCAAAGCCAAATCGGCGGCTCCCTCGAATCCTCAATAAAAAAACAAACCTCTCAATGAAAAAACCACTCGCCACCCTCCTCCTTGCCGTCGCTGCCGCCTTTACTAGCGCGGCCTCCGCTCACTCGTTCAAAGCAGGTGATATCAACATCGCTCACCCTTGGGCACGCGCCACGCCCGGTGCCGTGAAAAACTCCG
>JAAFHR010000358.1 GCA_013298455.1 Betaproteobacteria bacterium
TTGGTTCGACATGATGTTGACTCCTTAGGTTGTGCGAAAGCCACAGTGTGCGCGGTTTGCGTACGCTTGAGTAGCACCCACTGGGTTGATGCGCTCCTAACCTGAGGTTTGTAATCGTAACCTCTGACTCGCTTCTCTCTGGTTCGTGATCGCCAACCTCAATGAAGCTCTTGGCGGCTCATCTGTCCCGTCTCACGCATTTCGCCAATGTGGCGGAACCGCGCAGCTTCGAGGCGGCGGCGACGCCTTTTGGTGGCGTTTCGATGCAGATCTTCGAGCGCGTTCACGCGCCAGAGGGAAGCAAGTATGTGAGCGTCTTTCGTTGCTCGACCCACGCTGCCTCGGTTGTCCAGCTCGGGCACGCGCTTCGCACGCAAGGCAAGGAGCTGCTTTGGGCGATGCGCACGAGCCCGTTGTAGGCGTCGGCTCAGAGCGCACGGCGCTCGTCTCGCTGCGCAGCGCGGCACACATCATCAAAAGTGGCCGACTTTGCCCCTTCGGTCGCGCCCCTTCAAACGGAATGTTTCGGCGACGATTTTTTTGACCGCAGTTTTGGTTTCGGCGGCTGACTGCGCTCGCTTTGTTGAGCGGGCGGTCTCATCACGACTGTATCGTCGGGGCCCAGCAAACGCCCATCTTTGGCCCGCACGCCCAAGGCCTGTATCGGGAAATGCTCTATCCGATCGACGAGCCTTGAATACCGCTCGCCGGCAGCGAACGAATGCGCCTCTCCCCACTGGCGTAAACCAACGATGACGTTAAAAAGATCCCGACCCTTAGGCGTAAGCACGTACTCTTGATAGGCGCTGCCGTCTGCGGCGGGCACCATCGCAAAAATGTCATGAGCCACCAAGGTTCTCAACCGAGCAGCCAATACATTTTTTGCCAAGCCCAGATTGCTTTGAAACTCGCCAAACCTTCGCATGCCATCAAACGCATCGCGCACGATCAGCAGCGACCACCAGTCACCAATGACGTCAAGAGCACGCGCAACGGGGCACGCGGCGCTATTTAGACGAGTTCGTTTCACCATAGTTTTCTTAGGCGGGTGCGAGCGTGATTGCGGGAGCGAAGGCGCGCGAACTGGCGAGCTGTTGCCCACCATAAAGTGGTTGCATTATAAAACTTGATTGGATAGACTCCAACTGGTTTAATAAAGCAACTACAAGAGAGACACCATGAAGCCAAACGTCGAACCGATGTCAAGCGCGCTCAGCGATGGCTCGAAGCCGCTGCCTGCGGGTATCTTGCTGATGTTTGCACTGGCAAGCGGACTGACTGTGGCGAGCATTTACTTTGCTCAGCCGCTTATGGCCAGCATTGCGAAAGACTTCCATCTAGAGCTAGCGCAATCGGGCGTCTTGGTGTCGATGAGTCAGCTCGGCTACGTTTTCGGGTTGCTCTTCCTCGTACCTTTGGGGGATGTCACAGACCGCCGAACGCTGATCCTTGCCCATCTTGTGTTGTCGGCCGTCGCGCTCGCCGCGGTGGGTTTCGCGCGCAGCACCGCTATGCTTTTTGCTGCTCTGGCGCTTCTCGGCTTATTGGCTGTGACCATTCAGATGCTGGTTGCGCTGGCAGCGGCGATGTCGTCAACCAATGCGCAGGGACGAGCAGTTGGGGCGGTGACGAGCGGGGTCGTTTTCGGCATCATCGCCTCGCGTTCGCTCGCCGGACCGCTCGCCGATCTCTCGAGTTGGCGCGCTATGTACATCGGCACAGCGGCCTTAATGCTCGGGGTTGCGTGCGCACTTGCATGGCTCCTTCCGCCGCAACCGCCGCGGGTCAAAACGTCATACGCAAAGATCATTGCTTCAATTCCCGCGCTCCTGATCGAGGAAAAGCTGTTGCGGGTTCGAGGCACGATTGCGTTTCTGCTGTTTGCCGGATTCGGGGTGCTCTGGAGCTCACTCGCCCTTGCGCTTGCAGCCGCGCCCCTGTCACTGTCGGCGTCTGAAATCGGACTCTTTGGGCTCGCAGGTCTCGCCGGTATCGTTGGAGCATCGGGCGCGGGGCGATTGGTCGATCGGGGTTGGGGCAATTGGGCAACGGGCCTCGGCTTACTGTTGATGCTGATCGCGTGGTGGCTCATTAGTCAAACCACCACTTCGTTATGGCTGGTTGCGATGGGCGTCGCTGCGTTTGATCTTGGCGGACAGGCGGTGCACGTAACAAGCCAAAGCCTGCTGTTTAGATCGCGCCCCGATGCACGCAATCGACTGGTAGCGGCCTACATGCTTTTTTACGCGAGCGGCATCGGCCTAGGAGCGCTCGCTGCCACAGCGGTGCTCGCATCATGGGGATGGCAAGGCGTTTGTCTGCTCGGCGGAGCCATCAGCGCGACGGCGTTAGCGTTCTGGCTGTTGAGCATTCGCCCTGCGCGAATCGACACCTTTCAGCGCTAATTGCACGCGGATCGACCAAGCGTTTACGCGCGGGCCGCAGCAGCGAGTTCCTTGAATACCCGTTGATTCCCTCCCTAGGGAGACAGTGCAAAACCCCCGCTCTCGTCACATTCATTCGCGCCGCATGACGTTTCGCTGCTCGCATAAAAACTGCGAAAAGGCAGCCACCCTTGAGCTGATGAGCCGCCGCGATGTGTGCAAGACCCACAACTCAATCGCGCTGCCCGGCACCTCGCCCCAGCAGACAAGCCGTTTCGCGGCGAGATCGGATGCAACCAAATCTCGCCCCAGAATCGCGGTACCAGCCCCCGCCACAACGGCATCGCGAACCATCAACGGAACGGGCAAGCGAAGCGCAGCACGCCTCAAAAAGGTGAACGGCGAGCCGCCATCAACCGCAGTCCATGTGTCAAGCGGTTTGGCCCGCAGCCCAACGACTGCAGGTATCGCCGTACCGGCCAGGCCTTCACTGCTCGGTACCGGCCGCGCAAGCATGGGAGGCGCGACGACGACAAGGTGATCGCGGTAAAAACACCGCCCCACCAAGTCGCTTGTCGGGCCCGGATTGACTCGAATCACAGCATCGTAGCCCTCCTCGACTAAATCCACGAGCCGGTCGTCGATCGTCACCTCGAGTTCAATCTCTGGGTAGCGAGCAACAAACTCTGTTGCGAGGCGCCCCATTGCCATGTGCCCGAAAGTCACCGGCACGCTCACGCGCAGTTTGCCTTTGGGTTGCCCGCGCACCGAGGAAATGTCGCCCGCAATTTCTTCAATTTCGCCGAGCAGGCCTTTAGTTCGCGCGTGTAAAGCACGACCCTCTTCAGTCAACCGAAAAGAGCGCCCGACTCGCTCGATGAGCCGGACACCAAGACTCTGCTCGAGCTCAACTACGTGCCGAGACAGCGTCGCCTTCGGTCGCTGGGTTGCCCGACTCGCGCTCGCGTAACCCCCATTTGCGGCGACTAAATTGAAATCAGTAAGTGCGACGAGATTCATTATCGTTCCATATTTGAAACAAATTGTCTTATTTTTAAATATTGATGTCTATTTTAGAACGATCTACATTCCTACCACCCACCGCCAAGAAACGAAAGAGCGCTCATGAAACAGATCATCTACAACCGCTATGGCACCTTCAACGACCTCGACATGGTCGATCGCCCCACGCCAACGCCTGCCGCCGAGCAAGTGTTGGTCAATGTGAAAGCCGTAGCGATCAACCCGCTGGATTGGAAAATTTTGGAGGGTCAGATGAAACTGATGACCGGATCGAAGTTTCCGCGCGGAATCGGCATCGAATTTTCAGGTGTGGTTTCCCAAGTCGGTCGCTCTCCCACGCGCTTTCAGGTGGGCGACGAAGTGTTCGGAATGCTGGAGGCGTTCAAAGGCGGTGCGCTGGCCGAGCAGCTTGTGGTCAAGCCCGAGCAGATTAATAAAAAGCCAACAAACCTATCGTTTGTGCAGGCTGCAGCGTTGCCCATTTCCGGCACGTCGGCTTTGCAAATCTTGGACGATCTTGCGCCAATTCGGGCGGGCAGCGAAATTCTGATCAACGGCGCGGCTGGGGGCATAGGAACGGTGCTAACGCAAATCGCGAGACGTCGGGGCGCTGTCGTCACCTCCGTGG
>JAAFHR010000359.1 GCA_013298455.1 Betaproteobacteria bacterium
GCGCCTACAAACGGAAATAGCGGTACAAAAGGATCATCTTGCGCACATAATTGTGCGAAAAGGTTGCTAGATGGACGCCACGCCCGACACCGATGTCACCTTGCTGCTCGATGGCCTAGCAAAGGGCGACACCGTAGCAAGAAACGATTTCTATCGTACGGTCTACGCTGAGCTCAAGCGCTTGGCGGGCGGTCACTTGCGCCATCAATCCACGCTCACCAATCTCGATGCGACGTCGTTAGTGCACGAAGTGTTCATGCGCTTCGTCCAGCGCGGTGGCTTGCAGCTTGACAACCGAAAGGTTTTTTTTGGCTACGCCTCGCAAGTGATGCGTAGCGTCATCATCGATTACGTACGGGAGCGCGGCGCACAAAAACGCGGCGGTGACCGGCGCTTCGAAACGCTGGTCACGGGCCACGTAGGCGACGTGTTTGCATTTGACGAAATCGAGCAATTGCATGACGCGTTGGGTGATCTGCAGAAAATTGATCAACGGCTGCACGATGTGGTTGAAATGCGCTACTTCGGCGGCTTGAGCATCGACGATGTCGCAGAAATCTTGGGCGTTTCGTCTGTGACGGTGAAGCGCGATTGGCAAAAGGCGCGCGCTTACCTCTTTAAGGCCATTCGAACCACAACGTAAACATGACTCAATCGACTGCGACCGTGGGGCGTTGGCGCGAAGTACTCGCACTGCTCGAGCGCGTGCTCTCGACCGAACAAAGCGCACGGCAATCGCTCATCGATTCGATCAAAGCGGAGCAACCAGAGCTCTACCCGCAATTGCTCACGCTGCTCGCAGCCGATCAGTCCGCGGAATCGGCCAACTTCATCGATCAGCCGCCTCGGCTCGCTGACAATCACGAAGCAGAATTTCACAGCAACAAAGCATCCGAGTTCGTCGGCAGCAACATCGGACCGTACCGAGTATTGCGCCACATCGGCTCGGGCGGCATGGGGCAAGTCTGGCTCGCCGAGCGTGCGGATGGCCGCTACAGCGGAGAGGTTGCGATCAAGCTGCTGCGTTCGTGTGGCGATCCGATCATCGCCAAACGATTCGAGCGAGAAGGTCAACTGCTCGCGCGCTTGCAACATCCGAATATTGCACGCTTGCTCGACGCCGGCGCGCTGCCGAACGGCCAGCTCTACTTGGTGCTCGAATACGTCGACGGTGATCGAATTGATCGCTACTTTGACGACAAAAGACTCACCGTCGCCGAGCGTGTTCGCGCCTTTCTGCCAGTGTGCGATGCCGTGGCTTATGCGCACACGCAGCTCGTCGTGCATCGCGATTTGAAGCCATCAAACATTTGGGTCGCCCGCGATGGCACCGTGAAGCTCCTCGATTTCGGTATCGCTAAGCTGATTGCCGAACAACACGACGAGCACGCCACCGAACTCACACAACTCGCTGGGCGAGCCTTCACACCAGATTTTGCAGCGCCGGAGCAGATTCGCGGCGATGCAGTATCAACGCAAACTGATGTCTACGCACTCGGTGCGATCGCCTATCGTCTGCTAGCTGGCGTTGAGCCACGCAATGTAAAAACCGAGTCACGTACCTCTACCGCGCACCGAACCAACGAAGCCGAATCACCGGCCATGAGCGCGGCCCTGACTCAGCGATTGAGGAGTGGCACGCCAGATCACGCCAATGAAGCAGCGCTGGATCGCGGCGTTGCCGTTGATCGATTGGTGGCGACGCTTCGGGGCGATCTCGACACAGTCATCGGTAAAGCGCTAAAAATCGATCCGAACGAGCGCTATCGATCCGTTGGCGCACTTCGTGATGATCTGCAGCGCTACCTCGACCACCAACCCGTCTCGGCGCGCCCCGATCACGCTGCTTACTTAGCCAAGAAATTTGTCTATCGACACAAAATTGGCGTGGCAGCGTCAGCAGCGTTGATTGCCGCCATCAGCGCTGGCGTTGGCGGCACGTTGTGGCAAGCAAGAATCGCCAACGAGCGCTTCGTTGTCGCCGAACAAAACGCCGCAAAAGCGCGGGAGTTCGAGCGCGTGGCGCGCAGCGAGGCTGAGCGCGCTGCGCGAGGTGAGGCCAGCGCAAAAGAGCAAGCGCTGCGAGCCGAATTGGCGCAGGTCGACGCCGTCAAGTCCGCCGAAACGGCACATACCAACGAGTCAAAAGCGCGCGAACAGACGGCAGTAGCGCAACGCTTCCGAGCGCAAGCCCAGGCCGAGGCGCAGTCGGCGACGCGTGAGCTGGCGCGATCAGAGCGCGTGAGTAGTTTCTTGACGGCGATTTTTCGCGAATCCGATCCCTTGAGTCGATCAAACGTTGCCGCGCGCTCAACGCCATTGCTGCTCGCCGACGCGGTGGAACAAGTGGAGCAGCAGCTCGCCGACGATCCGCTCGCTCAGACGCAAATGTTGCAGGTGCTGGCAGACGCGCAGCTCAACCTCTCGGAGCTGGCGGCAGCTAAAAAGACACTCAACTTGGCAGAGCGGAACCTGAGCAAACCCCAGCTTGCGTCGGTGTCGGCAGCAGCATTGCGCGCCGATACGCTGGCGTCGCTGGGCGCGCTCGCCCTGCGTGAAACTCGCAAGGACGACGCTCAACGATATTTTCAAAACGCACTTGCCGAGGCTGCAAAGCTCGGCGCAAGAAGCCTCTCGACCGCAAGAGTCCATGTGAGGCACGCGAGCACGCTCCTTATCCTCACACAGTTTAAAGACGCGTTGGGAGCTACTCAACAGGCGCATCAAATTTTTTCGGAACGGCTTGGCAAAGATCACCCCGAATCGCTCAGCGCACTCACCATGCTCGCTTCGGTCCATGAGCAACTGCGTGACGACAAACTGGCGCAAACGATGGCCGCGGAGGTTGTTGCCCTGACTCAACAGCGATTTGGCTCTGAGCACGCCCGGCTCGTTCGCCCCTTGCTCACCCTCGGTGAAATTGCCCGACGTCAACGTAACTTCGTGCAAGCAAGCATGGAAATTGAGCGCGCGATCAGCATTGCACAGCGTCGCTTCGGCGACAAGAGCGAGCAACTCTCCATCGCCTTTGGCAACCGTGCCGCGGTCGAGCGCGACGCTGGTGAGCCATCACGAGCAGTCGAGTCGCTCCGACTCGCCGAGGCCGCATTGCCCGACGGCGACGTTGCGCAGCGCTCACAGATATTGTCACGACGCGGTGGCATCTACGGTGAGCTTGACCAAACCGAAGACGCGATTGCTGATCTGCGTGAATCGCTGCGTCTGCGAAAAGCCGCAGGCGGCAGCAACTCCGGGATCGCTTGGTTCACGCAAGCACAACTCGCCGAAGCCATCGGACGCCGAAAAACGCGCGAAAGTGGCATCGAATCCGAACAGCTGTTCGACGAAGCCGCCTCCGAACTACGCCGATTGCTCGGCCCCGATGCGTATCAAAATGCACTCATCGCCGCGCGCCGTGGCAGCAATCACGAAATTTATCAGCGCTGGGACGATGCGGCTCACCAATACGCCGAAGCTGTTCGGCTCAGCCAACGCGTTTACGGCCCGGGAAAACACTTTGGGCAACTGGCTTGGGGTCTGGCGCAGGCGAAAGTCTCAGCACGTTCCGATTCTAAAAAGACTGATGCAGCACGCATCGCCGACACGCTCATCGCCGAATGGCGCGGCAACGCAGCGGGCGGCCGCGAATACGTCAATCTGATCCTGTTTCGCTGCGAACTGCTGGTGGCTGCGGGCGAAGCTTCGAAAGCTCGGGCGCTTTGCACAGAAGAGCTCGCAAAACCCGGACTAGACGCGAGCGCAGAGCAGCTAGCAGCGCTGCAGAAATTTGCGCCGTAAACTTCATCCAGCACGTCGTCGGCATGCGCGCGCATCGATGCAAACGCAAGCCAGAAACGAAAAAGCCCCGATGTACGGGGCTTCTGGCGTAGTTTCGAGTCGCTTCAAACGGCTAGACGCATTGTCTTGGCGGAGACGAAGGGATTCGAACCCTTGATACAGTTCATCACCGTATACTCCCTTAGCAGGGGAGCACCTTCGGCCTCTCGGTCACGTCTCC